>JAYEFQ010000080.1:11260-15645 GCA_034658655.1 Bacteroidota bacterium | reverse complement strand
CGGTTTATCGGGTACGCACTTTTCGTCAATTAATTTAGCAATCTCCGGATGCAAGGCTTTACTATTAATTGATGCAGCGACTTTTTGCGATTGTATTTGCAAAACCGAAGCGATGGTTTCTATTGCCCCGCCGGCTCCAATGCAATGTCCTGTTTGTGCTTTAAGGCTGTTGATGTAGGGGAAATCTTTTCCATACCGATTTAATGCTTTGCTCAGATTTTGTATTTCTAATACATCAGCCATGGTGGAGCTTAGATGCCCATTAATGTAATCAATATCTGATGCTTGTATTTCTGCATCTTTTATGCTTTCCTGAACGCATTTTATGACGGCTTCCGATGATGGTGCTGTCATTGTGCCTCCATTTCTTTGTCCACCGGAATTGATATGTGTGCCGCTAATTTCAGCGAGAATTGGTGCATTTCGTTCTAAAGCAGACTCTAATGATTCTAGCAATAGTACACCGGCACCTGCTCCGGGAATAAATCCGGCAGCATTTTCACTAAGCGGGCAGGAGGCTTTTTCCGGATTATCATTCATATTTCGGTTTAACACACGCATCACATCAAAACCAATCCATCCATGAGGAGAGTATGATTCTGTCCCTCCTGCAAGCATGCGTTTGGCTTTTCCTGTAGCAATTCTTTCTGCTGCTGTAATAATGGCTTCTGTACCAGTTGCACATGCCGCAGAATTAAAACTCACCTGATTTCCGAGCCCTAAAATCATACTGAGATGTGCCGATGGTGCATTTAACATGCTTTGCTCTACGATAGTACTGCGAAGTTTACGTTTTTTAACTTTGTTTGTGTTGGGTATGAGATTGTCAACAACTAAATCCAATGGACCTATTCCAGCACCAATGATGCATCCGTTATCAAAATCAGCAGGTTGCTCGTGATTTTCCGGAATACTTAATTTGGCATTTTCCCATGCATCTAATCCTGCTAATACAGCGTATTGCAAAAGTAAACTGGTTTTTAGCAAACCATATTTTTTTAAAAAGTCTAATTTTGGATGGTCTGAAATATTTGGAACGCCGGCAACCTGACAGGAGAATCCATAATTTTTTAATTCCTGAATATATCTGGTGCCTGTATAACCTGCAAATAATGCGTTTTCAAATGAACTCATTCCATTTCCAATAGGGGAAACTATCCCCATTCCTGTAATTACTACTCTATTGTTTTTCATGTAATTTATTCATTCAAATCAAATTTAATCAACGAGTCAGTACGGGCAATTATTTCCGAATTATTATCATTGTACATTATGATTTTACTGCGCAAATGATTGTTTCTAAAAAATAATTTGTTTGAAACAATACGTACTGTAGTTTCCGGGAATACCGCTTTGAAGAACTCTGAATCAGTATGAATCAGAATTGGTTTAATAAACTGTGTTTTTAATTTTTCTCCCAGTAAAAATATCCCATGAGCCACTAAGCCGGTTTGCCCCATGCATTCAACAAGTATTACACCTGGGGTTACAGGAAAATGTTTGAAATGTGATTGATAAAAACTATGGGTATTATTGAAGTGATATTTTCCAACTATTTGTTCATGATCAACATAAGAAATTTCATCTAAAAAAAGAAATTCTTTTCCATACGGCATTTTACTAAAAATATGTTCTTCAATTTGATTCAAAACAATAAATTATTAAATCAAAAATAGTAATTATTTATTATTAATGTCCGGTAAAACTACAAATTGTTTTTCACAAAAACTTACAAATGATTGATGATTTTACTAATTTTGTAAAAAATATATTATTAAAATTAATTTGGAGGATAATTAATAATGCAGGGTAAATTTCACAATTTATATTTGGAGACCACAAGACGCTGTAATTTGAATTGTCCATATTGTAGTAGTGGCTCTCAACGTAAAATAGACAAGAAAGATCTGACTTTTAAACAAATTGTTGATCGTATTTTAATACCTGCACGTGAAAAAGTGGGGAGTAATTTTCTTACATTATCCGGTGGAGAATTTTTAGTGCGTAAGGATGCAATGGATATTCTCAAAATAAGTGAAGAGATGGGATTTCGTTTGAGTATAGTTACTAATGGCACTTTAATGGATGAAAGATTTCTTGATCGGATGGAAAAGGAAATCAATCAAAAACCACTCATAAGCCTTGGTATTAACAGTTTTGATGATAATGATCAGAAAATAAGAGAGGTTTCATTATCATATACTCTTGATCTTATAGATCGACTGCAGAATCGCGGAATACCGATCAATATTTCTGCTACAATGGGCAGATTTAACGCTGATACTTTTCATGATACTTTAAAACAGTTCAGTGAAATGGGCTTGCCATTTAATCGAATTCCTTTTACACCCAGGAACACTAATCAGCGAAATTTAATGTTTGATAAAGAATTATTAAAAAATAAACTTCATCCGGCATTAAATGATTTATATAAAGGTTATGTAAGTTTTATTCCATTTTTTCTGGATCCTGAATATTATAAATTAAAAACAGGACAAAGTTTTGAAGATATATCAGTACCAACTAATCCTTCGGTAGGTTGCTGGGTCGGTTCGTTTTATGCTGTTACTCCTGATGGTGAGGTCTCTCCTTGTCCTTTACTTGGTGATCATGTGAGTGGAGGTAATGTTCTTAATGAAGATCTTTCTGATATATTATTTAAGTCTGAGTTATTTACTAAAATTACAGACAGGAACAATCTTAAGGGAAAATGTGGAAAATGCAAATATCGTTATACCTGTGGTGGATGCCGGGTAATGGCTTATTATTTAACCGGAGATGTATTTGCAGAAGACCCTACTTGTTTTATTGATGAATTGAGTGATGATGAACTTGAAAAATTGGAAAAACAAACAAAAGCAAATTTCAGAAAATATTATATGATGGCAAAAATGGGAGGGGGCTTTTAAGTTATTAATTATGTCCATATATTGTTTGTCAGTAATGCAGGAATAGACTACTCGATTATAGGCTCAGAATTCCTGATATAGCAGGAAAATTAAGTGATACCCATTTTTTATTTTTAGAACTAAGATCTAACTTTAATAAATTTTAAATATAGAATATCAAAACTTGTCCGGCGAAGACGGATGAAAAATGATAAAGTAAAAAAGGAAAAAAAATTGATGTTTTTTATTTTTTTGCAAATTTAAGGTGTCATTTTTATATACATTTGTAATGTATTATAAATCTGTTGGTTATAAATAATGGGTCAGGTTTTCTGAGGCATTGGTTATTCTTGGTTTTCATTTGTGTTATGTAACCAATTATACACATTTAAATGTCGCATACCGTTTCGATTTTGTGTAAAGCTGTCTGTGGTGAGTAAAAACTTTGGATAATTGTCTTTTATTTTTTCTAATGCATCAAACTTTCGTTCTACAGTTGTTTCGTTTGTCATTTGCCACGCTACTTGATAATATTCAATGTCGCCTTTTGGAGTTTTGCATACAAAGTCCACTTCGCTGTTACGGCTTGTGCCTGTCCAAATTTTATTGCCTCTTCGTAGCAATTCCAAATAAACAATGTTTTCTAAAATGTGTCCTCTGTCTGTTGTTCGGTCTTTGCCTACCAAAACGTTGAGTAAGCCTAGGTCAACCAAATAGTATTTTTCTTGCGTGGCAAGTTGTTTTTTGCCTTTCAAGTCAAAGCGATTTACTTTGTAAAAAACAAAACTTGTTTCTAAGTATTCTAGGTATTTTTCTACGGTGAGGTTGTGTGTGTGTTGTCCATCTTGCTTTAAGGTTTTGGCAATATTGCCGGGAGAAAGTGAGCTGCCAATGTTGGAAGCAACAAATTTCACGATATTGCCAAATGCCCGTTTGTCGTTTATTTGGTGGCGTTGTGTAATGTCTTTTTCAATAATGGTGTTGTAAATGGCTTCTAGGTATTCGTAAACTTTATCGTAACCGCCTTCTCGTAATTTTACGCCTTTGGGCAGCGATGTTTCGTTCACATAGTCAAAAAACAATGGCTCGTAATTAAGATATTTGTTGCTCGTATCAATTTTGCGTGCCGTGAGATATTCGTTGAATGAAAACGGTAAAATGGAAATTTCGATGTATCGACCACTCAACAAGCTTGCTAATTCGCCACTTTGTAAAAGTGCGTTTGAACCTGTTATATAAACATCAACATTGTGTTTTACAAACAAGCCATCCACCAAACGCTCAAACTCGTTTACGTTTTGCACTTCGTCTAAAAAAACATAGCAGGGTTTTGACAAATCTAACTGCCGAATAATATGTTTATACAAGCCGTCTAAATCATTGAGATACTTGTGAAGTTCCATTTCTTCAAAATTTAGCGAAACCATTTGGTTTGACGCTATGCCCAACTTTTGCAGTTCGTTACAATACATTTGTAAAAGTGTAGATTTGCCCGAC
>JAYEFQ010000080.1:0-11160 GCA_034658655.1 Bacteroidota bacterium | reverse complement strand
GTCTAAATCATTGAGATACTTGTGAAGTTCCATTTCTTCAAAATTTAGCGAAACCATTTGGTTTGACGCTATGCCCAACTTTTGCAGTTCGTTACAATACATTTGTAAAAGTGTAGATTTGCCCGACCTACGCAAACCTGTAACCACTTTTATTAGGTCTTGATCTTTGTAAGCCAACAATTTTTTTATGTATTGTTTTCTGCCCGTGTAATTTTCCATAATGCAAAGGCAAATAATAAATTATTAAAACATGCAAAAAATGCAAGTTTTAATAATACCACTTTAAAATCAAAAACTCCGATATTATACCGATGTAGTATCCGCCATGTGGCGGATTCACTATCGGTATAATTCCTCCCAGAGCTGATTATATCTCGTTTTCCAATTTTTTGGAAAAATAAACAAAAGCGAATTTTAGAAAAATTATATGATGGCAAAAATGGGAGGGTTGTAACTGAATAAATTGATAATATTAATTATTGTTTCTTAATTTAGTTATTCCAACGTCTTCAGTACCATTATTTCTATATCTTTTGTTAATTAGGAATAGGTATAATAAAGCACCTAATGGTTTTTCCCAACAATTAAATTTCAATCTAAATAAAGTGGAAATTTTAAAAAGTGATTTTATAAAATAACAACTAATCTTTTCTTGTAACTTATATTTATTATTACAGATATTTTTATTAAGAAAATGGTAGTTTACATTTGAATAAACATATACTAATTTATTGTAATTTATATTATGCCATGGGTATGTCATTTCTTCGTTAAGAAAATTTAATAGTTTTGGGATTGTTTTAGGATAGTTAAAGCCATATTCTTGAGCTAATGTGTATAATGCTGTTTTTGGTACAGGTTTAAAAACATTGATATTTAAATCAATGTTTGGGTAAATTAGTTTTGCTTTTGTAATAAAACTTAATGTAAGGTTAGTATCTCTTTTAGGGGCTTCTGGGAAAGCTATCATTGTATAAATTCTTGAGTTAATTTTGTGTTTGTTTAGTACTTTAAGCATTTTGAAATTTTCTGCAACTGTGGTTTTTTTATCAATTAAATTCAAAATATTTTGATCTCCTGATTCTGCTCCAAATTTCAATTTTACACATCCTGCCTTTTTTATAAAAGCAATATCTTTATCATTAAAACGACTTAAAAATAGTTTTACATGTGCATTTGCTTCCCATGTAATATTAATTTTGTGTTCAATTATTTCTGTGCAGAGTTCTAAAACAAAAGATCTAGTTACAAAAAAATTATCATCACTAAATGTTATGTGAGTTATATTTGCATTGTGTTTTAAGTATATTAAATCGGAAATAATTTGTTTGATAGGAATATGAAACCATTTTTTGTCATATATAAAAGGCAAGTTGCAAAATGAACAATTATATGGACACCCCATAGTTGCAATATAATCTGTTCCTCTGTTTACTTTTTCCACCTTCCCATTAAGGTCAATAATTTTGTTAATATCAATTAATTTAAGATTGATTTTCGGTAATGTTTTAAGTGATTTTAAATTTAATTTGTTTGCATCTTTTAGCTGTTTAATACTTGTGACAATTCCTGTAATTTGTTTTGGTTTTTCTTTATTGAGCAGATTAATAGCTAATTCCCTTAGAGGGGTTTCCCCTTGTCCTATACAAATATAGTCTATTGATTTTTCACTTAAAACAATTTCACTAAATGCTGTTGGGAACCAACCTCCCCAAAGTATTGGTGAATTCGTGTGTTTTTTTATTAATTCTGTGAAATGTTGTGCACCTACAATTTGATAACCAATCATACAACTAACACCTGCTAATACAAGATTGTCTTTGTTTTGAATAATTATTTCTTCATAGTTTGGATGTATTCTTTCATCTAATAGTAAGACTTCAACATCTAAATCCCGGAGTGCTCTTTCTAAATACAACAATGAGTATGGTATGTTCTGATTGTGATTTGTTTTTTCAACATAAGGATAAAATAATATGATAACATTTTGTGGCATAAATTTTATAATATTAGTTAATATGTTTCAAAATCATTAATATTTTTGTTTACAACACTACCTGGGGAGATATATACATTGTTTCCAATTTCTACATTTGGCATAACAATACTTCCAGCACCAATGTATGAATAATTCCCTATTTTGCATGGTCCAATAATTGAGCAAAGTGGACTTATATTTACAAAATCTCCAATGTGTACTTGATGTCCTATCACAGAATTTGCATGAATTAACGTGGATTTTCCTATTTCCCCATCAGCAGAAATACAAACGCCCGGTTGTATAATAATACCATTCTGTTTCAACGAATAAAGTAAATGGGTATTTTGGGATATTACATTTATCGGTTTAGCTTTTAGCGAATAAAGTATATTATACATTTTCTCTCTAATTCTAGGGTGTCCTATTGCTACGCAAAAATCAGGCTTGATGTTTATTCTGTTGATTAAAGTATCTATATCATTTATTACAATATACTTATTTGCAACGATGCTTTGTTTTGAGTTTTGATCGTAGAAAACAATATCAGATAAACCTTGTTCAATCAAGATTTGTAAAGCTTCATGTCCTGCTGCACCGGCACCTGCAATTATCATGAGTAAAAAGTTTTAATTTTCTCACAAATATAATCAATTTCGGCAATATTTAGCTCCGGATAAAATGGCAAAGAAAGCACTTCTTTTGACAGAGTTTCGGCATTAAAGCACTGATTACGAAAATCTGACAATATCGGATGATAATACAAGCATTCGGCATAATGAATTCGGGTTTCAATTCCATGGCTTGCTAAATGCTGCTTTAATGCATCCCGCTGTTTCGTTTGGATCACAAATTTGTGAAAATTTCCGGTATATTGAAATTGTTCATTAACGAGTATTTCTACCGGTAATTTGTTCAAATTGGAGCGATATCGTTCTGCTAATTGTTTGCGAACAGCCAATTGTTCCTCATAATTTTCTAATTGCCATTGAATTAATGCGGCTTGCGATTCTGATATCCGGCTATTTATTCCAAATTGGTCGTATTTTCCGGTTTTGGGGTTTTTCCCGTTTTGGCTGGCGGCTTTGCAGTAATGTGCAACTTCTTTATTATTGGTTAGTATGGCACCGCCTGTTCCAAAGGCATGGATTGGTTTTGTGGGGTCAAAGCTAAATATGCTTATATCACCAATGCTGCCGGCTTTTCCTCCATCTCTTTCAGAACCAATAGCTTGTGCTGCATCTTCAATGAGTTTTAAATCATGGTTTTGTGCAAATTCCTCCAGTGCTTTAATGTTTGGAAGGTTACCATATAAATCTACAAAGATAATTGCTTTTGTTTTGTTGGTGATTTTTTGTTCTGCATCGCTTAAATCCATCAATGCATTTTTGGGATCAATGTCAACAAAAATAGGTTTTGCACCAGTGCGTGTAATTGCAGTGGCAGATGCAATAAATGAAAATGCGGGAATTAATACTTCGTCATCGGGTTGAATTTTTAATGCATTTAATGATAAGAATAATGCATCGGTACCACTCCCGACAGTGATGGAATATTCTCGTTTGAATTGAGCGGATAAGCTGTTTTCTAAAGAAATGCTGTTTTCCCCAGAAAGAAACTGTCCTGAAATATCTGCTTTCAACCTAAGTTCAGAAATATTATTAATATGTTGCTGGTACATTCGGTTTAAGCCAAAAAAACTAAGTTTTGTTGCCATAATAAAATATCTCTATACATTTATCTACCATTACATCTGGGTGATGGTATAATACTCCATTAATTATTACTGCTGCCGATAAAGAACTTAGTTGTTCATAAAAATGATTACTTTTGTAGTTTTCAGGCAGTTTCTCTATTATTATTTCAAATTTTTGTTTGAAATCTTGAAATAAATGCTCCGAATTTTCTGATTTTTCAGGATGACTAAGTTTATTGTAAACGCTATCAAATATTTGATTCTTAATAGTTTGTACTTTGTCAGCTTTTAAGTCAAATCTTTGAGGCATTGTTTCACGTAAAGCAGCATCATGTGCCCATTGTTTTATTTGTAATATCAAGTCATTAAATTCATCGATGTTTGTTTTTGAAATGGAAGTTTCTTGCTTTTCAAAATCTTGCGATTGATAAAACCGTGATAGCTTATTAAGCTCGTCTTTACTTAAAGAGTATAAGGCTTGGCTGTATGCATTATTGACGTGTACAAAATTTAGATTGTAATTATTTTCATTACAAAATCTGACCAAGTCGGGTATTTCGCTTTTGTTCTGTTTTAGCGGGCATGCTGGAATGTTAAGTGTTTTCCCTTTATTTTCCATGTATTTGCCAAAATATCGCATATTTTCAAGTACGTCTTCATATATTGCGTTTTTGCGAATGGTTTCATAAGTTGACTTTGTGCTTGCTTCGAATGAAAGGTCGATTCTGAAATTCCCTCGATTTAGTAAATCTTTTACTTTGTCGTTGAGTATCGTTCCGTTTGTAACAACTGATATTTTGCAGGCTGGGTTTAAACGAATAATATCTTCCCATAAATCGTAGTAAAGAGGAATTAAGAATGGTTCTCCACCAGCAAAAACCGTTTCTTCTAAATAAGGAATAAAATCCCGAAAATCTTCCTTGAAGGTATCATTAAATGGAGATTTTATTGGAGGCAGATTTTCTTTGTTTTTACGTATGGATGAGGAATAACGACCATTACACATAATGCACTCAAGATTACATGTATTATCTAAAGCAAGTTCAAATTTTAATGGCATGTTATTATTTGTCCATAAATGATCATATTGCTTCAGTTTAACAGTCTTAAATTCTTGATTATTAATTGCTTCCTCACATATTGCACAGCCAGATGGAAATGTTCGTTTTTTTATGCTTTTTCGATACGTATTAAAGGTAGAACCCTGCCAAATGTCCATTAAGCTTTTGTTCGGATAAAGTTCATCCATACTTCGATTATAACAACATGGGGAAACTCTTCCATCCATACTTATCTTAATTGATGTAAATGGAGCATGACATAGTAGTTTATGTTTTCCACGATTTCGATTTAACAGTCGGTATGTTTTTCTTTTAACTTTTGACATCTTATTTATTATCACATGGTTTTAATTTATCATGAAATGCATTTGCCACTTGATTTACTCTTTTTTTGACATAGTCAGAGTTTGTTTCGCGAAATCTAAGCTCTGATATTAACCAATGAGTTGGTAGTTCAGAAAAATACCGAATGCACTCGTCTCTTACTATATCGTTTTTTAAATGTCCAAACATTAAGTTGAGGATATAATCGGCATTCTTGAATTCTGTTAGGTTCATTGTTTTTAGATAGTTATTAATTTGCGAAATAAAGCGTGCTTCATAAGCATCAAATCCATTGATTTGTTCTCTTTCTCTGGTTTCTGACTTTTTACATGTGTTTTCAAGGTAGTAAATAAAATTACGATACCGTGATTTGTTTTCTTTTTGCTCAGGCGTTTCTTCCCTAATATCCAACTGTTTAAGATTTGTAACAATATTTTTTAACTGCTCTGATTTTAGTTCAGACAAACTACAATTTGAAGGATATTTGACATGATTGAAAGTAATGTCTAAATTATTGTCATTCAAAAAGGTAAATGTTTCTGCAAGCGTATGAATATTTTGTTGCATAGGGCTAACTTTCACAGAAAGTGGCTCAGTTTTCTGTTCATATATCGTTTTTAAGCGAAGCAGATTTTTTTTAACTGTTGCAAACCTATTACTTCCAGTAACTAAATTAAATGTTTTTTCATCAATTGAATCAAAAGACATGGAAATTCCTACTTGATGTTTTTGGATAAAATCAAATTGATGCTCATTGATAGCTGATCCATTGGTTGAAAAATAAAATTTTTGATTTTTCCCATATTTTAAACTCAGTTTGATGATTTCATCATAAGCTTTAATAATAAACGGTTCACCACCTGAAAAAACAAGCCGTTTTGCATGCTTTAGCAAGGGGATGAGACTTTTAGGGAATTCACTGTCGTAACCTGACTGTGTGTTATTTGGAATTCCTTGGTTTTTGCAAATTGATGAAGAGCATTCATCATTGCACATAACACAACTGAAATTACATTTATTAGATATTTGAAATTCTAAACTAATAGGATACTTTCGACTTAAGTTTTTCAATTCTGTCTCATATCTTTCCGCATAAATGAAGTTGTGGTTTTCGTTAAGAATATGGTGATAACATTCAAGGCATCCATACGAAAAATTATTCTTGCGTATGTGTTTTCTGAGATTCTTAAAATGCTTATTTTTCCATAGTTGCATATAATCAATTCCAGGGTAGTATTTCCCCCAAGCATATTGCTTATTATAAAAACAGGGTAATATTTCTCCATGAAATGAAAATGTGAGATTGTAAAAAGGAGCCATGCAAATATACTTGCTATGACTATATTGTTTTTTGTATTGTTTTATTTTTTTATGCATTGTAATATTTGCTACGCTTTAAACTTTGAGTGTTTTTAATTAAGTCTTTATCATTCATTTCTGTTAAGATATTAATTGTTCTGTTTTTATGATTGTTTCCGAAGGCTTTGAAAAGATTGAGATAAATTCCCGATTCAATTTGCTCTGAAAGCATGTTGATTTTATTTTTAAGTAGAGAATTGGTATCATCAATTTTGCTAAGGTAAGTGATGAGCTTTTCTTTACTTACATAAAATTCAGGATTTTTAATTATATGGTTTTGATAATATTCCAAACGTTTTAAAAAAGATTCAAATTTTGAATTGTTACTACCAGCAGAAATGTTTTTATATGCACTTTTCAGATATGCCAAACGCTCGCTATAAACAGACGCCTCTGCATTAAACAAACTTTCTGTAAATGGAAAATATACAACTGAAAAATTAAACTCAATACTGTTTTCGTTGCAAAAATTTATAAACTCAGGAATTTCTCTCCAATTTTTAATCATGGGACAAAAATTTAAGCCTAGTGGATTTTTGATTTTTGTCTGTATGTAATCAAGATTAGATTTGACGACCGAATATTTTGCGTTTATTCTTATCTGTTCATATACTTCAGGTATGAACGAATCAATTGAAACCACAATCCTGAAATTCCCTTTTTCTAATAAGCGCTTAAATCGCTTAGGTAAAACTGATAAACTTGTGTGGACAGTAATTAAGCAATCCGGATTTATTTCAATAATATCTTCCCATATATCATAATAAAGATCAATTACTAAAGGTTCACCACCATTAAAGGTTGTATTTACTAAATTTGGGATAAGCTTTTTTATTTCATCACGGAAGTTTTGTCCATAATCATAATAATTTGAGTCTTGATTGTTATTTACACGATAGGAATTGCTGCACATTATACAATTTAAATTGCATTTCAGAGAAGTTTTAAATTCAAGGTTAACCGGATTGTTGTGTTTTATACGCTTTGGAGGATACCATTTTGTCGCAATATCATCAAAATTCTCATTTAAAAAATCATCAGTACAAAACCGGCAACCTTCAGGCAAATCCCTGCTTTTAATTCGTTTTTGCAATGATTTTCGTGCATCCCCTTTGATTATTTCAGTCAAACTATTTTTAGACAAATTTCCTAATACATTCTCTGTGTTCGGACAACAAGCTGTAACGTTTCCATCTTCATTAAAACGCAAGGTATTAAATGGAGCATAACACAAAAGTTTATAACGTCCATCCGTTGATTTTTTAAATTTCTTTGCTATGGATTTGCTAATCTTCATCTTGGATATAGTTTATATGCATAACATTAGTTTCTATTTGAAATATCCAATACGGATTTTGGTTTTTAGGGATGGAGTTGTTGTCCTGAAAACTGAAATCTGTAAGATCCAATTTTGACGCAATATTTACTCCGTTTTTAAATGCAAAAAAATCAATTGAATAATTGCCGGGTAACAGATCTGCTTTGTTAAGTTGGATATGTAGTTTTGTTGAACCTCTCCTTAAAGTTGTTTCCTGTTTTTGTGAGATGAGACTAATAATATTTGACGGAGTTCGTCTATTAAGAACAATTTGTATCTCGATGCATTCTTCTGCTTGCAAAGTTGTTATGCTAAGCGTTCTCCCAATCTGTTCTTGATTCTCTGTTTGATCTTGAATTGTTAGTTTAATAGTTTCATTTATAACTATTTCACCTGAAATGTCTGTGTTTCTAGTGTTTTCTCTAATCTCTTTATTTTTATTTGTTTTGCTATAAAATATCCCAACTTCAAAAGGATTCCCGTTTTGAATAATTTTACCAGTGGTAAATAGTGCAAGTTTATCACAGATTCTGTCAATTTGTGATAAGTGGTGGCTAACAATTAGAACTGTCTTGTTTTTTTGTTTTAATTTTAGAATCGTGTCTGGTGCTTTTCGCTGAAACTCTACATCCCCCACACTCAGTACTTCATCAAACAAATAAATGTCAGCATCAATATGCACTACTACTGCAAATGCAAGACGCATATACATTCCGCTGCTGTAGTGTTTTACCGGCGTGTCTAAGAAATTTGCGAAGCCAAATAATTCCACAATTTGCTCGAATTTGGTATCAACTTCGGCTTTTTTCATGCCGTGCAGGCGGGCGTTAAGATAAATGTTTTTTCTTCCGCTTAAATCGGGGTTAAAACCTGTGCCAACTTCAAGTATAGAGGCAACTTTACCTTTGATTTCTACATTTCCGCTGTCGGGAGCAGTAATTTCACTTAGAATTTTGAGCAAGGTGCTTTTTCCGGAACCGTTAGGCCCGATGATGCCGATTGCTTCGCCTTGTTTAATGTCTAAGCTAATATTGTCTAATGCGATAAGCCTTTCGTCTTTTCCTTGTTTGTTTTTTAGCGAATAGCTTTTGCTCAAATTGCTGATTCTTATGGCAAAATTGTTATTAGATGAGGTCGGCATAGTACTTCTCCTTCCTTCTGAAATTACGCCATCCCCAAAATCCTAAGATTGTAACAGGAATTAAGCTGAATAAATAATAAATATCAGGAAATGGGGTTTCAAACATAGCCCAGCGAAATCCTTCAATGGCAAATGCTGCCGGATTAATGTATAAGATGAAATTAATATTATCAGGGACAATTGTGCTTGGGTAAAACACCGGTGTCATGAAAAATCCAAAATTAATTAAGTAAGGGATGAGGCGAGATGTATCGCGATATCGTACCGAAATGCTTGCAATCCATAAACCGATGGCAAATCCGCTAAATATGATTATGCTTAAAAACGCAGGAACTGTAAGGATTTGCCAACGGATCTCCATGCCAAATAAAAACAGGAAAATAATGGCAACAGCAAAGGCGATTGCAAAGTCAACCAAGCCCGGGATTAATTTACTTATTGGTAAAATTACCCGTGGGAAATAGATTTTATCTAATAAATGTTTGTTGTCAATCAGGCTGTTTCCAGCTTCTCTGATGATTGATGAAAAATATACCCATGGGATTAAGCCTGTTAACACAAACAATGGGAAAGGAATGTTTCCCGTATTAACTTTTAGAATGTATCCAAAAATTAGCCAATAAAGTCCACTTGCAATTAATATTTGAAATAGATTGATAAAATATCCTAAAAAGGTTTGTGCATTACGTCCCTGCAATTCACTTTTTGCAAAACTAAAGGCCAAACCGAATTGATTTAAGCTGCGAATCAAGTATTCCAAAGGCTTGGCTGGTGAATTGTTAAGCTGTCGATACATTCGTTTTGTTTTATCCCTTGCTTTCATGCTTGATTTGAATTTCACAGTGTAAAGTTAAGGATTTTTTTAACGCATGCATAGGAAATTCGGAGTCATTTTAAAAACCGACCTGAAGGTCGAGATTAAGCGGTTGATTAACAGTCTTTGCCGAATCATTTTATTATTGAAACAGTCCTTAGGTCTTGTTGTAAACGATTGGTATTCAGTGATTTAACCTTACAAACTTTCTGCTTTATGAACTTTCTACTTTTTACACTCGTCTCATTACATGCTTTGAATTTCGGTGTTTTATTTTTACAATTGCCTTAAGCAACGCTTAGCTTCACGATTGATGCTTTCCTTATACGGACTGATGTTTATTTTAATGCACATTTTATAATATTGCTTTGCTAAATCTTTTTTGTTTTCTGCTTCATGAATTTTTCCTAGATTTAGCGCAGACTGTGGAGCAAAATACCAGCTTTGGTCTTTGCCGAGAAGCATTGTTTTTTTGTAGTAAATTTTCGCAGCATCCATGTTTTCAAGCTTTTCATTAATGTTTGCTTTTCGGTAATGATACTCAGTGTTTTGACGCAGATTATTTGTGTTTTTATTATAGTGAATGAGTTGTGCTAACGCTTCCTGATAATCTCCTCCATTGTAAAGTAAGCGTGCTTTTAATAAATGGATATTTGGGGTATTATACGATTCTAATTCGCGAATTATATAGGCAGCTTGTTCGTTGTTTTCATTTTGTGCAAGCAAAATCATGCTTTGGCGTATTTCCTTAGCTTTTTTCAATTGATTTGTAATGATGTAATGCCAGTATAAGCTGCGTTCAGCACTTAGGTTTTGAGTATCTGAACCTTTATTTTTTCTATATAATTTTAAATACTGACCCGCATCTGGGTTTAATTTGTATAAAAGAAAATTTCCGATTTGATAATTGAGTAAATTGTATTCTGTATCTCCTTGTTTATTATAATTTGTTAATAACACTTGAAGACAATCATTTGTGTTTCCCGATGCTTCTGCTAACATAGAAAGTCCTTGTCGCATGAGCGGATTTGCATAAAAACTGTTATCTAAATTCTTGAAATAATGATAATAATCTTCCGGATTATCTGTGAAAAAGGAAGCAAACATTGCGTAATAAAACCCGATTTCATACCTATCTCCGAGTGTTTTTGTGTATTCAAAGGCATGTTTTAAGTTCTTAACACCAAGTTCAAAATCGCCTTCCATGCCAAGCACACCAATTAACCACTCATATTTTTCAGGCACTGAACCAAGAAAGATATTATAAAGCCCACGAATTTTTGCAGTTTGTATCGCTTCAGGAGCAATATCTTCTAACTTTTGAAACGCATTAAATCCATTTTTAAAGCTTCTTATGCCTTTTAATTCATTATTGCTTACCATATAAATAACGGTAGCATGCAATTGCGCCTCTGCAATCATGAAAAACTTATCAACATCATTAGTATTTGAATTCGATATAATTTCAA
>JAYEFQ010000079.1:0-87289 GCA_034658655.1 Bacteroidota bacterium | reverse complement strand
TGTGAAGACTGAGTAATTGTGAGAAAACTTGACGTGAATATTGATAATTTTCAATTTCAAGACTGTCCTCTGCCGCCTGTAAAAGCATCTGTTCTTTAGGATTAAGCTCAATCGTCTGTGCCGCTGTACTGCAAGTAAAAAGCAATAAAGCAAGGCTTATTAAAAATAAAATATGTCGAAAATGTCCTGTCAAAATCAAATGATTTTATTATCTTTAAGATTCTTTATAAAAATAGCAATTTTTCACGTGCTTTAAAAGACATGTTGGAAAATGTAAAAATAATAGCAATTTTTAAGTCTCAGATGTATGATATTTTTTTAAGTCTAGGTATATTTGTCAAACGAAAAACATATAAAATGGAAGCACTAAAAGCTGGAGATAAGGCTCCTGATTTTCAAGGAAAAGATCAAAATGGAAAGCCGATTAAATTATTTGATTTTTTAGAAAAAAAATTAATTTTATATTTCTATCCAAAAGATAATACCTCTGGATGCACTGCAGAAGCTTGCGATTTTAGAGATAATTATGAAATGTGGTTGTCTAAAGGATATGCAGTTATCGGAGTAAGTGCAGATAGCGAAGCATCTCACCAGAAATTTGCTGCCAAGTTTGATTTGCCCTTCCCTTTAATTGCTGATGAAGACAAGACAATTATTCAGGCATATGGTGTTTGGGGTGAAAAAAATATGTATGGAAAAAAATCAATGGGAATTAAACGTACAACTTTTATAATTGATGAAAATGGAATCATTTTGAAAGTTTTTAAGCAAGTAAAATCAAAAGCACATACTGAACAAATTGTTGAAAAAATAAATTTATAAAATCATTAATATTAAAATTCAATTGAATTATGGCAAAAAAAGAAGTACAGGATATCCGTAACGAAAAGCTAAAAGCAATGCAGTTGGCTGTCGGTAAAATTGAAAAAGATTTTGGAAAAGGGGCCATCATGAAACTTGGTGACAAAGTAATTGAAGATGTTCCGGTGATTTCATCTGGTTCAATTCAGTTAGATTATGCACTCGGTGTGGGAGGTTATCCTCGCGGTCGTGTTGTTGAAATTTTCGGACCTGAATCTTCCGGTAAAACGACTTTAGCAATTCATGCCATTGCAGAAGCTCAAAAAAATGGTGGAATTGCTGCATTTATTGATGCAGAGCACGCGTTTGACCGTTTTTATGCTGAAAACTTAGGGGTTGATATTGAAAATCTATTTATTTCACAACCTGACAATGGTGAACAAGCATTGGAAATAACAGATAATCTGATTCGTTCAGGAGCAATTGATATTATTGTAATTGACTCTGTTGCTGCACTGACACCAAAGGCAGAAATTGAAGGTGATATGGGTGATTCAAAAATGGGATTGCAAGCCCGCTTAATGTCACAGGCTTTGCGGAAACTGACTGCAAATATTAGCCGCACAAATACAACCTGTGTTTTCATTAACCAACTTCGTGAAAAAATCGGAGTGATGTTTGGAAATCCTGAGACAACAACCGGTGGAAATGCATTGAAGTTTTACTCAACGATTCGAGTTGATATCCGCCGCTCAGGACAAATTAAGGACACTACTGATGTGACAGGAAACCGTACAAAAGTAAAAATTGTAAAAAACAAACTTGCACCACCATTCCGTCGTGCAGAATTTGATATTATGTATGGAAAGGGAATCTCAAAAGTTGGTGAAATTATTGATATGGGAGTGGATTTAGAAATTCTTCAAAAAAGTGGCTCTTGGTTCTCTTACAACGAAACCCGTTTAGGGCAAGGAAGAGATGCTGTAAAAGCACTCTTGTTGGATAATCCTGAGTTAAGTGACGAAATTGAAGGGAAAATCCGCGCAAAACTTTCAGAAAATAAATAAGATGAAATATTTTGTGAAATATCTTGCTGTTATTTTATTAATTGTTGGATTTGTTGCTTGTAATCCGGATAAAAAGACAGACGAACAGGTTGATGAAATAACGGAGGTTACTGATAGCCTTAGCATTGAATCTTTGTCTGAAAAAATCAGAGAAAATCCGGAAAGTCCCGAGTTATTTGTCAAAAGGGCAACGCTTTATGCCGAAAAAGGAAATGTTGATGAAGCAATTAATGACTTGAATATCTCATTGAAGTTAGATTCACTGAATAATGAAGTTTATTATAAGTTGATTGATTATCATATGCTCAAAGGACAGTCGGGAAAAGCAAAATCAGCTGCAGAACGTTGTTTAACAAAATTCTCGGGTGATAAAGAGGCATTATTGCGTCTTGCTCAAATCTATTATTATGTTGAAGAGTATGTAGATGCTCTGGAATTTATACGGCAAATTAAATCTTATAACAAGCAAGATGCTGATACTTATTTTATTGAAGCACTGATATTTCGTGACATGAATGTTCCTGCAAAAGCAATTAAAAGTTTACAAACCGTTTTGGAATATGATTCTGAATACATTGCTGCTTATAATTTGCTTGGACAATTGTACATGAATGCCGGTGACATTCTTGCACTTGAATATTATAAGGCTGGTTTGATGAAAGCCCCTGAGAATGTTGAGTTGCTTTATAATCTCGGATATTATTATCAGGAAAATAATCAAGTTAAGCTTGCTCTTGAGCAATATGATAAATTGCTCGAAGTTACTGATAGTACTCATTATGGAGCTTTATATAATTCAGGGTATATTAATCTAGTGCGCTTAGATAATTACAATCAAGCAATTAATCTGTTTACAGATGCTGTTGGCATTGACAGTACAGCGCATAAAGCATTTTATAATCGCGGATATGCTTATGAGCTGCTTGGTGATTATTCAAATGCAAAATCAGATTATTACAAAGCACTTGAAATTGCACCAAATTATCCGTTGGCAGTGCAAGGGCTTAATGCGTTAGATAACAAATAATTAATAAATTGGTATGTTGCAAATAGATTGCAGCGAATTTAAAATTCAAACTTATGAAACGAATTTGGAAATACACATTGTTTTTACCTTTGCTTGCATTGATTTCTTGTGGAGATATGACAGGTGATGTATCAAAAAAACAGAATGAACTTATTATTGAAAACAGCCTGACAGAAGAAGAAATTACGCAAGGAATATTAACGCCAGAAGTACTTTGGAAATTTAATCGTATCGGAAGCGCAGTGCTTTCGCCCAATGGAGAAACCGTGGCTTTTTCAATTACAAAGTACAGCCTCGAAGCTAATAAAGGATTAACTCATATTTATCTTATCCCGACAGAAGGTGGGGAAATGCTACAATTGACTGATGGCAATGCAAGCTGTTACCATCCGGAATGGATTGCTGGGGGAGAACGTATTGCGTATCTTTCTGCAGATGATAGTGGAACGCAGGTGTGGTCAGTAAATTTAGACGGAAAAGATGTGAAAAAAGCATCCGAAATTGAAGACGGAGTCTCTCATTTTGATTTTGCTCCAAACGGAGAAAAATTACTTTTCTGTAAGAATGTAAAATTAGAGGAAAGTTCTCAAGATATCTATCCTGATTTGCCCGAAGCCAATGTGCATATGGCAGAGGAATTAATGTATCGCCATTGGAATCACTGGAAAGATGGGAGCCATTCACATATTTTTATTGCTAAAACTAGCGAGAAAATTACTGAAGGAAAAGATATTATGGAAGGTGAAACGTATGATGCGCCATTATCTCCATATTATGATTATTCTGAAATTACTTGGTCTCCGAATTCAGACATGATTGCATACACCTGCAAAAAAATGAGTAAAAATGAATATACTGTCAGCACAGATTCTGACATCTATTTGTATCACTGTGAAAATGGGGAAACCGAAAATGTTTCAGCACCCAATTCAGGATACGACAAATATCCGACATTCTCGAACGATGGCAGTAAAATTGCTTGGGAACAAATGAAAATTGCAGAATACGAATCGGATCGTACACGCCTTGTTGTATATGATTTAAACAACGAATCCTTAATTAATTATACTGAAGATTTTGACCAAAGCGTTGGATCAATTAATTGGAGTGCGAATGATGAGGACGTTTATTTTATTAGCGGAATTCATGCTACATATCAGATTTGCAAAATTAATCTTAACACAAAGGAGATTATTCAATTAACTGAAGGTGAGCATAATTATAATAGCATTCAATTATATAAAGATCAGTTGTTGGCAAATCGCATGAGTATTTCGCAGGCAAGCGAGCTATATGTCGTAGATACAGAGGGAAACGACCGTCAACTTACCGCTGTGAATCAATTTATTTATGATGAAATTGAAATGGGTGAAGTTCGTGAAGAGTGGGTTGAAACAACCGATGGAAAAGAAATGCTGGTTTGGTTAATTTTGCCTCCCAATTTTGATGAAAACAAAGAATATCCAGCAATTTTATATTGTCAGGGAGGACCACAATCTGCTGTCTCTCAATTTTTTTCATACCGTTGGAATTTCCAAATTATGGCAGCCAACGGATATGTGATAATTGCTCCAAATCGTCGCGGATTACCAACATTCGGCACAGAATGGAACGAGCAAATCTCTGGCGATTACGGAGGACAAAACATGAAAGATTATTTTTCGGCTACCGATGCAATGGCTGAAAAACAATTTATTGACAAAGACAGAATTGGCGCAATTGGCGCATCTTACGGTGGTTTTTCTGTGTTTTGGCTCGCCGGTCATCATGAAGGTCGATTTAATGCATTTATTTCACATTGTGGAATGTTTAATTTAGAGAGTCAATATAATGCAACGGATGAATATTTCTTTGTAAATAAAGACCTCGGTGGTGCGTATTGGGAAAAAGATAATGAAATTGCTCAAAAATCATATGCAAATTCACCACATCGTTTTGTGGATAAATGGGATACTCCGATTTTGATAATTACTGGGGAAAACGATTTCCGTATCCCTTATACAGAAAGTTTGCAAGCCTTTAATGCTGCCCAATTAAATGGTGTTGAAAGTAAATTGCTCGTATTCCCAGATGAAACCCATTTTGTGCTTAAACCACAAAACTCTGTCTTATGGCAACGTGAATTTAAAAATTGGTTAGATATTCACTTGAAATAAATGTTTTTAATATAAAAGAAGCTGCTCTGAACTATGGTTCAGAGAAGCTTTTCGTTTAATCATTAACTTTTTTCAATGGAAATTAATGCGCCAGACATATTCGACATTACTGACGAGAGTGCATTTAATGAAATTGCAATCAAACTTTTCAGTTTTCAATATCAGCATAATACCATTTATAATCAATATGTAAATTTATTGAAGATTAATGTTTCAGATATTCGCCATTATCGAGATATTCCATGCTTGCCGATTGATTTTTTTAAAAATCATAAAATTATGAGTGGGAATTTTGTGCCAGAATTGGAATTTCACAGTAGTAAAACCACTGGTTTCCAGTCTTCTGTACATTATGTGAAAGATGCGGATTTGTATAAAGCAAGTTTAGCAAAAGGATTTCGGCAATTTCTTGGTGATGCTTCAGAATATTCCTTTTTTGCTTTGCTCCCCTCATATCTTGAAAGAAAGAACGCATCCCTAGTACACATGGTAAAGGTTTTGATGGAGGAAAATCCAAAGCAAGCGGGTGGATTTTATTTGCACAATCATGATGAATTAGTTCGTAACATCTGTAAAGCACAAAAACAAGGCAAAAAGATTATACTTTGGGGTGTGAGTTTTGCATTGTTAGACCTTGCAGAAACACACTCTGGGGAAATTCGAAATATTCGAATTATAGAAACCGGTGGGATGAAAGGCAGACGAAAAGAAATTACACGAGAATCATTACACAATTCGTTAACCAATGCGTTTTCTCCAATTTCGATTGATTCAGAGTACGGTATGACAGAATTACTTTCTCAGGCTTGGTCAATCAATGCAGGCCCGTTTAAAACACCACCATGGATGAAAATTCTTATCCGCGATATGCACGATCCGTTTACTTATATTGATAACGGGAAGTCAGGTTTAATTAATGTGATTGATTTATCAAATATTTATAGCTGTGCATTTATCGAAACACAAGATGTTGGAAAGCTTAATACTGCTGGATTTGAGGTGTTGGGACGTTTAGATAATAGTGAAATCAGAGGGTGTAATTTAATGGTGCAATAAAAAAACCACTCGTTGAGTGGTTTGTTTTTTGTTGACCTGCTAGGACTTGAACCTAGAATTCAAGAACCAGAATCTTACGTGTTGCCAATTACACCACAGGTCAAAATTGTTGTCCGACAAGGATTCGAACCTTGAACGGCTGCACCAAAAACAACTGTGTTACCATTACACCATCGGACAATTTCCCTTTCGAGATTGCAAAAATATGAATTTTATTTTAAAACCAAACAATTTTTTGAAAAAATCTTGAGCATTTTATTTTTGAATTTCAAATTGTATATTTGTGCTAATTATTTTTGTTCGTTTTGTTGTATAAATTAAAAAACCGAGCATGTTAAATAAAGTACCAGATTTTATTCAAAATACTCCATGGCAAAATCATTTGTGGCGCATTCCAACAATGGAAAAAGTGTTATATCTTACCTTTGACGATGGGCCAACCCCTGGCGTTACAAATAAAACGATAGAAATCCTTGATGAATTTGACGCAAAGGCAAGTTTTTTTTGTTTGGGAAGGAATGCTGAACATCATCCTGATTTGGTAAAAAAAATCACTGAAAAAGGACATCGTTTAGGAAATCATTCATATTCTCATTTAAAAGGATATCGAACTGCAACGGATATTTATTTGGAAGATGTTAAACTTGCTGCTCGTTTTTTGAAAACAAAATTATTTCGTCCACCATACGGAAGAATTCGAGTAAAACAAGCGAAACGTATTTCCAACTATTTTCAACTCGTTATGTGGGATGTTTTAAGCCATGATTATAACCAAAAAATTTCTGCGGATAAATGCTATCGAAATGTAGTGAATTTTGTTCAACCCGGCTCAATTATTGTTTTTCATGATTCGGAAAAAGCAGCTCCCAATATGTTAGCAGCATTGCCTAAAACGCTTGAAACATTAACAAAACAGGGATATAGATTTGATGTTATTCCTTATGAATATGGCAAATAAAAAAAGCCATCCGCTAATTAGCTGATGGCTTTTCTTTCAAATATTTCGTTTCATTATCTTGCCTTCATCAATCGGAATGTTTCTTTCTTTCCGTTCAGTTGAATGGTATAAATGTAGGTTCCGGCACATAAGTCGCGACCAGTAAATTGGAAACGATTCACACCCTGACTAGCAAATAAATTTTCTTTGTAAACTAAATTTCCTAATACATTATAAACCTGTAATTTTGCATTTCCTGAATTTACCGATTCTACTTCAATTCGTGTTTCCTTAGAAAAAGGATTTGGAAAGGCGAGTTTCGCATCAAAAATATCAATTTTCTCGGGTAAGCCAACTGGCGCATCAACAAATATTGACATGGAACTATCATCGACTGCTTGATCTCCTTCAATTGGCGTTCCATATATATCAATATATGGAGTAATGTATAAAGTCAATGGAAATTCACCTTGCTCAGTGGGCTCGCCATAAAGATTCACACAGTATCTTGTATCGGGATCTGTAACAAAGAATTCTTCTTCATTTTTATACCAGTTTATTCCGGGAGGTAAACCAACAACAGAATCAATAATAATAGAATAAATATCTACACCGTTACTAGTTGCTGGAGGAATAACGGTTACCGTATAATCATAATAATCATATTGAATTGCATTTGGCAATGGCAAAACCACTACTTCTCCGGGATTTCCTGTGTCCACAACAGCTTCATCAGGGGTGCAATCTTGTGCTGCACTAAACATAAACATTCCTGAAAGCAGCATGATTAATGATAAAAGGCTTATTTTTTTCATAACTATAAAAAATTGGTTTCTAAGTCAAAGATATGATTTTTTTTTAAACAACAAATTTTATTTTATAATTCTCCGATAAAACAGAATAAATAATCAAAATGGTAAACGTTGTACATCAACATTTCCCCCAGAAATTATAATTCCAATTCGCTGATTTTTAAATAAAGTAGAATTTTCTAAAATGCAAGCTAATGGCACAGCTCCGCTCGGTTCTACAACAATTTTCATGCGTTCATACAAATATTGCATTGCTAAAACAATTGATTTTTCGCTACAAGTTAAGATATCATTTAAATGTGTATTCAAGACATGAAAAGTGCCATCAGAAAGTGAGGTTAATAGGCCATCTGCCATAGTTTTTGGCGATAGGGATGGAATAAGTTTTCCAGCATCTAAAGAGCGTTTGGCATCATCGGCGGCTTTTGGTTCTGCACCATAAATCCGTATTGCCGGGTAAATTGATTTTGTTGTGATAGCGGTTCCACTCATTAAACCACCTCCACCTACAGGAGCAATAATTGCATCTAAATCGGATACATCCTCAAGCAATTCTTTTGCCGCAGTTCCTTGTCCGGCAATCACATGAAAATTATTATAAGGATGAATAAAGCTTGCGCCTGTTATTTTTTGAATTTCATTTAGTTTTCTTTCTCTCGCTTCGAGTGTAGGTTCACAAAAGAAAATTTCTGCATTATAATTTCGCACAGCATCAATTTTAACTTGCGGTGCATTATTGGGCATAACAATATATGCAGGGATACCCGCTTGTTTTGCTGCTAAACTTAATGCCTGCGCATGGTTTCCTGATGAATGGGTGCAAACGCCCTTTGCTAATTCTTTTTTAGATAAGTTTTGGATCGCATTTGTGGCTCCACGAAATTTAAACGCTCCAACTTTTTGAAAATTCTCACACTTAAAAACAATATTACAGCCTGCTATTTCATTGATTAAATTGGAGCTTAAAACGGGGGTTTTATGCACGAATTGAGCAATTTGTTTTGATGCATTTTCAATATCAGAAAAATCAGGAATTTGTATCATAATTCAGGGAGAATCGCAGATTCATAATGCTGTAATGTTGGCGCACCATGTTTATCCAAAAGTACGGTAATCACATCAAAGCGTGCTTCTAAATCAATATCATATTCACGAATGTAAGCATTCGCAGCTTCAATTAAATTTCGTTTTTTTGCCTTTGTAATTGCCCGGGTTGGATCTTCTAATGTAGTATCCATTCGGGTTTTTACCTCAACAAATACAAGGTATTCATCACACATTACCACTAAGTCTAATTCTTTTTTTTTGAACAGCCAATTTTTGTCAAGAATTTTATAACCACGTGAAGCAAGAAAGTCACGTGCCATTTCTTCACCAAGATTTCCAAATTCTTTGGAATTCATAGAAAAAGCCCGCCGAAACGGGATGAATTTATTATTGTATCATTAATTTCTGTGTTTCAACCAATTTGCCATCTAAAATCAGGCGGCAGAAATACGTTCCTTGTGGTAATTTTCTTACCGGAATTTCAATTGCACCTTGTCCAGATACTGATTCGTTGTAAACAAGTTTGCCAAGTATGTCATAAACATCACATTGCAATTTTTGATTGGCTTGTAGGTTGAAATCTAATTTTGCAATATTATTTGCAGGGTTAGGATAAACATTGCTGACTAAAACCGTTCTATTTACATTTTCTATAGCATTAACTTCAGCGGTAAAATTTACAGTAAAATAGACAGAGTCATTAGGATTTGATTTGTCAAACGCAACATATTGGACAGTACTAGTGCCTTCAATCCCTTGGCAATGATAATGAATATCAAAAGGTTCTTCTGTCGTTCCTGCCGGGACAATCAAAATATTTGATTGCATCGTTGATGGTGGTAAACACTGACCTGCCCAACAAAAATCATTGGAAGTTTCAGGTAAAATGGAGATGTAATGCTTTTTTACAGTAACATCAATATTCGAAGAACTATTATTTTTAATTTTAAAATGTTCAATAATTGTATTTATGTTTTCTTCAATATCTCCTGTATAGTTTTGTTCTGTTCCGCTAACATCAACATCGTTTAATGTCAATATTTGTAAACTTTGTGCATTGAGCATTCCTGCAAAAATCAAACTCAATAAAACTAAATAATTTTTTTTCATTATATGTGTTTTTAAGATTATTAATATTGCAAATATAATGATAATTTTTATTCAGAAAATAAAATAAATTTACTTGCGGATTTTGGGTTCAAGATAAAAAAAAATATTTTTTCATTATTTATGGGAATATTGTCTAATTTTTTATTCTTAATGTGATTGTTACTATAATAACAAGCATTACGCCTTTGTTTTTCGTTTTCTTATAAAAAATTGTGTTATTATTGTTAAATATTAATCTCATTTGAAATTTTAAGAAAAATTATTATGAAAAAACTTTTACCTTTAATTGGTCTAATGCTGTTTACATTGATTGCATTTGGACAGTCGAAAAAATCGTCATTAATTTGTCAGGAATCTGTACAAAGCAAGGCAACTATGACTGAATGGGCGCCCACTATTGATTTTACAGTAACAGATATTGACGATGTTGAACACCATCTGCAATCTTATCTTGATGCTGGGAAATATGTTATTGTGGATTTATCAGCTACTTGGTGTGGTCCGTGTTGGACACTACATTAGTCTGGTGTTTTTGAAGATTTGTATGAAAATTATGGTCCTGGTGGAACAGATGAACTTGTTATATTGTGGGCTGAAATTGATAGTAGTACCGGAATAGATGATATTGAGGGAAATACTTCTTCAACTCAAGGTGATTGGACAAATGGAGGTATCTTCCCTGTGCCTATTATTGATAACTCAAGCATGTCAAATTATTTTGGTGAGTTATATGGAGGCGGAGTTCCATCAGTATTTATGGCATGTCCTTCTGGTTATTATAAAGATGTAACAGGAGAAGCGTGGACAAGTGCTGCGGCTGTTTATAATACAATAGGAAGTTGTCCAACTGAAAATAATGATATTGAATTAACGAGTATTTCTTCAACGAATAGTGTAACAGGTTGTGCGTTGGGAACCGAAGAAAGTGTTATTGTTGAATTGACTAATATTGGTACTGATAATGTATCAGATATTGAGGTATCATACACACTTGAAGGTGCTACGACAATTACTGAAACAGTGGCTGGTCCAATTGCTCCAATGGAAACATATACATATACATTTACTGCAACTGAAGATTTTTCTGTAATTGCATCTTATGCAATTGAGGCAAGTGTTATTTGGCCTGAAGATGAAGATTTGAGTAATAACACAAAAGAAGGAGCAATTATTTCTGGAGATAGTGAATTAACAGTTGATTTAACCACAGATAATTATCCTCAAGAAACAAGTTGGGATATCGTTGATAACACTACGGGGTTTACGATTGCATCATCGCCAGAATATGACAATTCGGGAAATTATGTTGAAACATTTTGCATCCTTAGCACTAGCTGTTATACTTTTACGATTTACGATGCATACGGCGATGGAATTTGTTGTAGTTATGGAAATGGTTCATATACAATTTCTGTTGATGGAAATGAAGTTGGTTCAGGTGGAAGCTTTGGTAATTCAGAATCAGTGGATATTGATGCACAAGTTCCTGAATTTGATGATGTAAATGTTTGTGTTGGGGAAACTATTGATTGGGATATGGATTATCCTGGAGAGTTTTCTTTATTGCCTGCTGATATCGACAATATGACTGTCGGACAAACAACCGTTAATTATTTGATTAATGAAGCAACAGAATGTGAAGCGTATTCAAGCTTTATTGTGAATGTGGTTGATAATACAATTGACATTGCTGGTGATGATATTTTTGTTTGTCAAGGAGAAACAATCAATCTACCTGCGGGTAATGGTATATTTTCACCAGAAACAATAGATAATTCTGTTGTTGGGACAACCACAGTTACATATACAATTAATGAAGGAATGACTTGTGAAGGAAGTACTACTTTTGATGTTACTGTTTTTGCACTTCCAGATGTTGATATCACTTGTGAAGATCAAGAATATTGTTTGGGTGAAACAATCGAATTACCAGTTGGTGCTGGTTCATTTGAGCCTGCGACTGTAGATAATGCTGTTGGTGGAACAACTAATATTAATTACACCACTGCAAGTTCTCCAGAGAGTTGCGTAAATACATGTGATTTTACGGTTACTGTTTACGATAATGTAATTGATATCGAACCAGAGAATATTACGGTATGTGAAGGAGAACCAATTGTTTTCCCAACAGGTGCTGGTGTTTTTGACCCAACAAGTGTAGATAATCAAACTGCAGGAACTACGACTGTAACATATTATATGGCAATAGATACCGATTGTGAAGAAAGTACAACTTTTGATGTTACTGTACTTGAAGTTCCTGAAGCGACGATTACTCAAGTTGGATTTGACCTTTCTACTGATGCAACTGGCAATATCCAGTGGTATCTTGATGATGATGTAATTGACGGAGCAACTGAAGCAAGTTATTCCTGTACTGTTGATGGTGATTATTACATAATTGTTACTTTTGATAATAATTGTGAATCTCAATCCAATACGATTACTGTTACCGGTACTGATGTTGAAAATTATGCCGCCAATCAATTCCGCATTTATCCAAATCCAAATTCTGGAATTTTGAAAATAGATAATGCCGAAGGGGCACAAATTCAAATTATCAATCAACTTGGACAGATTGTTGCTTCATCAAATATTGATGATGATGCTAAAGAACTTAATTTGTCTGATTTTCCGAATGGTACTTATATTGTGAAAATCATTCACAATGACATCGTGTCAACATCTAAAATATTACTTTCAAAATAAGTCTTTTAAAAAAGCCTGACGATTCTGTCAGGCTTTTTTTTTACTTTTGGTGCAATATTTGAAATGCTTAGTGAAACAAAAATTTGAAATGATGAAACAATTAATTTTATTACTTAGCTTCTTTACAATGATTGGGACGGTTTCTGCACAAGAAATTCCCTCGGTTCAACTCAAAACGCTCGACCAACAAACCGTACAATCAACTGATGTGATTGTTAACGAAAATGATGGTCCGATTTTACTTTGTTTTTGGGCAACATACTGTAAGCCATGTGTTAAGGAGCTAAGCACCTATAATGAGCTTTATCCAGATTGGGAAGATGAAACCGACGTGAAAATTATTCTTATTTCTATTGATAATGCACGAAGCGTAAGCCGCGTTGCTCCTTTTGTAAATGGAAAGGCATGGGATTTTGATGTGTTTATTGACACAAATTCTGACCTAAAACGTGCAATGAATGTGATCAATGTACCTCACACTTTTATACTTGATGCTGAAGGAAATGTTGTATGGCAGCATACTGCATTTATGGATGGTGATGAAGAAAAGGTTTACGAAGAACTGCTGAAACTGGCAGAAGAAGAATAAAATTTCATGTACAGAAAGATTAGTTGAAAATGAAAACAATTATCAGGTATTTACCTGTCTTGTTGATATTGCTTTCGCTGAATGCACTTGCACAAGATGGTCGATTTACCGGAAATTTTCAAGGAGATTTCCAATATTATTTAAGCGATAGCACGATTAATGCCGTATCACCGGATGAGTTGCTTTTAATGAACTCGTACGCAAATTTTTCTTACACCAAAGGTAATTTCTCTGCCGGTTTAAGATATGAAGCGTATTTAAATACCCTTGCCGGATTCCCTGGAGAAGACGGACGAAATGACGGCTTAGGAATTCCTCACCGCTGGGCACAATTTTCAAGCGATGGATTTGAAATTACTGCTGGAAATTTCTATGAGCAATTCGGAAATGGGCTTGCACTCAGAGCCTATGAAGAAAAAGCACTTGGAGTGGACAATTCAATTGATGGAGTCCGTGTGAAATATAGCCCAATGCAAGGTGTAAACTTTACTGGTATCCTTGGAAAACAACGCTATTATTTCGATTATGGACCTGGAATTGTCAGAGGATTTGACGGTGATGTTAGCATTAATGATTTATTTGAAAAACTACACGAAAAACGATTTCGAGTGATTGTTGGAGGAAGTTTTGTTAGTAAATTTCAAGAAGATAAAGATCCTGTTTATGTATTGCCAGAAAATGTTGCCACAAGCGCAGCAAGAATCAACCTTTCATACGGACTGTTGAATTTTAATTCAGAATACGCATATAAAATTAATGACCCATCAGAAGACAACAAATACATTTATAAACCCGGACAAGCTTTTCTTGCTACAGCAACTTATTCCCAAAGAGGCTTAGGGGTATTGGTTTCAACAAAATGGATCGATAATATGAGTTTCCGTTCCGATCGAAATGCAACATTAACCGATTTGAATATCAATCTTTTACCTGAAATTACAAAAAATCATACTTATACCCTCGCAGCTTATTATCCGTATGCAACTCAACCCAATGGCGAGTGGGGAACACAAGCTGAAATTATGTATAATTTTAAGAGGAAATCAAAACTTGGTGGAAAATACGGAACAAGTGTTGCCTTAAATTACTCACGCGTACACAATGTCCCAAGAAGTCCGATTAATGATACGATTCCTATTGGAGCAAGTGGAACCTTGGGCTATGAATCTCCATTCTTTAGCATTGGCGATGAATTATTCTATCAGGATATTAATTTAGAGCTCACAAAAAAAATATCAAAATCTCTGAAATTCGTACTGACTTATCAAAATTTAACCCTTAATAACGAGGTTTTAATGCAATCAGAATTTCATGATATGATTCATGCAAATATTGCGATTGCTGATATCACATATAAATTTGACAGAAAAACCAGCCTTAGAGGAGAATTTCAAGGAATGTTTACCGATGATGACAAAGGCGATTGGGCAATGGGCTTGTTAGAGTTTAGTATTCCGAAATTTTTCTTTACCGTTATGGATAGTTGGAATTATGGAAACAGCAATATTGACGAAAGATATCATTATTATACTGCAGGTTTAGGATATATCAGTGGAGGAAGCAGAGTTCAATTATCTTATGGAAAACAACGACAAGGTGTAATGTGTGTCGGTGGTGTTTGTCGAACTGTACCTGCATCTAACGGACTAATGTTATCAATATCTAGCACTTTTTAATTCGGAAACTTTATGAGAAAAATAGCAATATATTTAATCGTTATGCTTGTTGCCGGTAGTATTTTTTATGCCTGCGACACCATTGAAGAACCCTATTACGAAGACAATGTAACTGTTTGGAATGGGCGAAAAAGTTTAATCCTTGACTTTACCGGACAACGATGCGGGTTTTGCCCCGATGGACATCGTGTAATTGAACAATTACAATTAACGTATCCTGATGCAGTTGTCCCGATTGCGGTACATTGTTCCTTTTTAGGGATTGCTGCTACAAGTGATACAACACAGCCTTTTCATTACAACTTTATGGACAGCATAAATTTAGTACTTGGTGGTGATGGAATGAGTTCAACTGGATATTTTAATATTACATCGCAACCGATTGGCGTAGTGAATAGTTTTTCGCCTGAAGATATTTCTGCTCCAGGAGCTTGGGCGACAAATACAGCTGCCTTTATATCGCTTTACCCCGAGTTTTCAATTGAAATTGAATCTGATTATAGCGATAGTATAATTTATGCAGATATTTCAGTTTTAGCAGAAATTGCTGCTGTGCGACAAATGCAAATTGCTGTTTATATTGTAGAATCCCACATTATTGAATGGCAAGAAGATTATTCTGCTGATGAGTCTCCAATTGAAAATTACGAACATAATCATGTGCTTAGAGCAAGTATGAATGGGGCTTTCGGTGAAAAACTGAATACGGATGTGAATTTATCGATCGGTGATGATTTTGAAAAATCGTATAATCTAAAAATCAAACCAGATTGGAATCCTGAAAACTTACAAATTATTGCTTTTGTTTATGATAATGATAGCAAAGAAGTACTTCAAGCTGAAGAAGCTTATGTGCAAGAATAGCTTGTCTTATCACAAAATGAGATGAATAATTCGGGATATTTTCATATCTTCACAATATGAAAAAACATTATCTATTACTGATATTATTCGCCTTTAGTGTTTTCTCATTAAAACTCACAGCGCAAGGGTTTTATGGCGGAATTACAGGAGGAGCTACAATCACTCAATATAATGGAGATAATCGGGGAGGATATAATAAAATTAATCCTAAAGCCGGTATTTTCATTACTCGTGATATGCCAAGCGAGTTTAATTATCAAATTGAATTGCTGTTTATCCAAAAAGGGAGTCAGTATTCAGGAGAAAAAAATCAAGCGTATTATAATCTTAGATTAAGATATATTGAAATGCCTGTCAGTTTACAATATAATTTAAAAGGCATCCATATCCCGGGATTAATTAACTGGGACTTTAATAATCTGGTAACTCCTGAAATAGGTTTATCTGCGGCATATTTACTTCAAGCCCGTGAAGATGATAATGGCGGCGGACTTGCTGAGCCGGCTGATCCATTTAAACCATACGATTTTTCTTTACATGCAGGAGTAAATTATCATTTCAATGAACATTGGGCCTTCCTTTTTCGTTATTCCTACAGTTTCATTCCGGTACGCGAACATCCCGGAGGACAAACCTATTTATTTGACAGAGGGCAATATAATAATGTGTTGCATTTCTCATTTTCTTATCGTTTTTAGATGAAAAAAAATATTGTCATAGCAATTACTGGAGCAAGTGGAGCTATTTATGCGCAAAGTCTAATCCAAAAATTGGAACAATCAGAACAAGTTGAATCACTTTCGGTGGTTATGTCTGATGTTGCAAAGCAAGTTTGGGAAACTGAAATTGGTATAAAGCCAAATTTTGCTTCAAAACAATATCAAGCAAATGATTTTTATGCTCCTTTTGCCTCCGGATCATCAGTGCAAGATAGTATGATTATTATACCTTGCACCATGGGAACTATGGCGAAAATTGCCATCGGAATAGCCGATAATCTTATCGCACGAGCTGCTGATGTATGCTTGAAAGAAAAAAAACAACTCATTATTGTCCCGAGAGAAACACCATTTAACTTAATCCATGTGAGAAACATGGAGCAATTGATTCTTGCTGGGGCGCAAATTATTCCCGCATCACCGTCATTTTATGCAAAGCCTCAAAGTATTGATGAATTAGTAAGTCATTTCACAGATCGGATTCTCGATCAACTCAACATCTCAAATCATGCATATCGCTGGGGTTCAGAAAAATAAAGCGCATTTTTAAGCATTTTATGGAATTTCAGAAAAGCATGTATCCAATTTGCAAATCTGAAGTAATGCAGCATTTTAATAAGAACAAACGTTAATATAACAAAGGCGCCTTTTTTAATTTAAATGTTAATCTCTAAAACTGTTTGTCCTATGAAAACTAAAAAAAAATCAGCAAAAGCAAATCTGGAGAGAAAGCGAATTATCTTTTTTGAAATTGGTTTAATACTCGTACTCGCTATCGTATTTAGCGCCTTTGAATATGGCAAAAATACAAATAACAACAGTCTCCTTGGACAAGCATCATGGGATGATGATCCGATAGAAGAATTACTCATCACCTTTCAACCACCTGAAAAAGAGGAGATTATTCAACCTGAACCAGTGGAAAAAGAAAAAGTCATTGAAGAACTTAATGTTGTTGAAGATGATGTTGAAGATGACAGCTTTATAATTGGAAATGAAGATGATGGAACAGGATGTAAAATAATAATTTGGAAACCTGAGCCACCTATTGTTGAGCCAGTTGAAACACTTGATTTTGTGGCTGTTGAAAAGAAACCCGTTTTCTCTGGTGGAAATGATGCACTTTTGCGTTTTATTCGTGAAAATGTAAAATATCCTGAAATTGCTATTCGCAATAATGTTCAAGGAAAAGTTCATGTTGAATTTATTATTGATGAAACCGGAAAAGTTACTAATGTAAAGGTAATTAATGATTTCGATCCATATTTAAGCCGTGAAGCTGAGCGTGTAGTAGGTTTAATTCCTGATTGGGAGCCTGGGTTACAACGCAATAAGCCAGTAAAAGTAAGATTTATTGTCCCTATTGATTATAAGTTGTATTAAAATAGGAAATTTAAACAATAAAAACAAAGGTATGCCGTTTATTTTCAATACATTAAGGAGTAGTATGTTTGAAATAATTAAAAGAAAAACAAGGTTTTTTTGTAATACTGTAATAATTCGATTAATTTTACACCATTAAAATAAGGAACAATGCAAGTTAAAAAAACGAAAAAAGCTAATCTGGAGCGTAAAAGAACGCTATTTCTTGAAATAGGGCTCGCCCTAGTTCTTGGAATTATTCTCGTTGCATTTGAATGGGGAACTTCTGACGCAAATAAAAATGCGCTAGGAGACCTTAGTATGGATGAGAATTTTGAAGAAGAGATTATTAATACATTCCAAGAAGAAGAACCTCCACCACCACCGGAGGAAGAACCAGAGCCGGAACCAGAGCAAGTGATTGAAGAACTTAATGTTGTGGAAAACGATGAAGAGGAATCTGATATTGACATTAACTCAGAGGCCGATGAAGACATGGAAATTGATATTGATATGAGTTCTTTTGAAGAAACAGTAGAAGAAGAAGTTGAACCAATTCCATTCCATAGTGTGGAGGATAAGCCGGTTTTCCCCGGAGGAGATGCTGCTTTGCTAAAATACTTGGCAGAAAATACAAACTATCCTGAAATTGCAAAAGAAAATGGAATTCAAGGGAAGGTTTTTATTCAGTTTGTCATTGATAAAAATGGAAATGTTACGAGTGTAACAGTTGCACGTGGCGTTGATCCATATCTTGATAAAGAAGCAAAACGAGTAGTTGGCAAACTGCCCCGCTGGTCACCAGGAAAACAAAGAGGAATTCCTGTTCCGGTAACCTATATTGTTCCAATTAATTTTAAATTATATTAAAAACAAAAACATATAATATGCTTAAACCCTGATTTTTTAATTGGGGTTTTTTCAATCTGAGGAGTCATACCCTATGGTAAAACAAACAATAAAGAAAGAAATCCCTGCTGTATTAGTAGGTGCAATACAAGAAAATCAAAGCAAAACACAAGCAGAAGAATATATTGATGAATTGGCATTTCTTGCAGAAACAGCAGGGGCAAAACCACAAAAATCTTTTCTTCAAAAACTAGATAATCCGAATCCGAAAACTTATATTGGATCAGGGAAACTGATTGAAATAGAGCAATATATAAAATCACATGATATTAAATTGGTTATTTTTGATGATGACCTGAGCCCCACTCAAGCACGTAATATTGAAAATACGCTAAAAATTCAAGTGCTCGATAGAACTACATTAATTCTTGATATTTTTGCATCCAGAGCCAGAACCGCCCATGCCAGAACGCAAGTAGAATTAGCGCAATATCAATACCTTTTGCCCCGATTAAAGGGGATGTGGACTCACTTAGAACGACAAAGAGGTGGTATCGGAATGCGAGGGCCGGGAGAGCGAGAAATTGAAACGGATAGACGAATCATTCGTGATAAAATTGCCTTGCTTCGAAAACAGCTAGAAAAAATCGATAAGCAAATGGCAACCCAACGTAAAAACCGTGGGAAAATGGTTCGCGTGGCACTTGTTGGATACACAAATGTTGGGAAATCAACATTGATGAATGTGCTCAGCAAATCTGAAGTCTTTGCCGAAAACAAACTATTTGCAACGTTAGACACTACAGTCCGGAAAGTAGTTGTTAATAATCTTCCGTTTTTAATGTCTGATACTGTCGGTTTTATTCGCAAACTGCCAACTCATCTTGTAGAATCTTTTAAATCAACACTGGATGAAACCCGAGAATCTGATGTGCTTGTACATGTAGTGGACATCTCACATCCCGGATTTGAAGAACAATTGGAGGTAGTGAAATCAACGCTGAATGAAATTGGCGCCGGAAATAAACCTACTTTACTTGTCTTCAATAAAACGGATGCATTTACTTATAATAAAAAAGACGAAGATGATTTAAGTCCTAAAGAGCGTGAAAATTACAGCTTAGACGATTTAAAAAGCATGTATCTTGCAGAGGTTAATCGTCCCGCTGTATTTATTTCAGCAAAAACAGGAAATAATCTTGATGAATTTAAGTCTGTACTTTTTGATATGGTTAAGGACTTGCATTTTGAACGTTATCCTTACAATCGGATATAATTTTGATCATATATTTTTACAAAATATTTACACAAAAAATTACATGAGTCCTCTTAAAAAGTTTATGAAGATATATTGTTGAATATCAATTACTTATAACAGCATTTAGCATTGTGTTAAACTCTTTATTATTAGTGGGTTACGCTTTTATTTTTATAAACTTTATACTTTTTATACTTGTCTCATACATTATTAAAACAAAAATTGTATTTTAGACAAAAATATTTTCTTATGAAAAAAGGATTATACTTAGGGCTCATTCTGACAATTGCGTTTTTGTATGCATGTCAACCGGCAGACACAAATCAAAATACAGAACCTGCAAGCAACACAGACAATCAACATTTATTAATGGCTACTGCTTGGTATCAACAATCAGCAGAAATGGCTGCGTGTTATTATCAAGCCTTTAATCAAGCCGAATTTGCGCTGGAAAACAAGCTGGAAAATGATGAGTCGGATAAACCAAATGCGATTGTCCTTGATATTGATGAAACCCTTTTGGATAATTCACCTTTTCAAGCAAAAATGATAGAAACAAGTAAACCCTATTCTTCCGATTTCTGGAAAACTTGGACTGATTTGGGTGAGGCAGATGCATTACCTGGTGCAATTGAATTTTTGGAAAAAGCAAAATCCATGGGTGTTGAAATTTTTTATATTTCAAATCGAAAAACCAATGAGTTAGATAGTAGCATTGAAAATATGACAGCACTTGGATTTCCTGAAACACGGAAAGAACGCTTCCTTTTTAAGGAGGAAACTAGCAATAAAGATGCTCGTCGAGCCATTGTACAAGCAGATTATGATATTTTGCTTTACGTTGGTGACAATCTGAATGATTATAGTAACTTTTTGGGTGACAGACAAGACGATTTTGGGAAAAACACGTTGGCAGAGAACAAAGAATTTCTCGGACGAGATTTTATTATTTTGCCAAATCCAATGTATGGAAATTGGGACCAAGCCCTAAAAGCGAAATACGGCGGAGAAACCCAAACCGAATTTCTTGAAAAATTAAAAGAAAATTTAGTGAGTTTTGACACAGAATAAAAAAACTTATTAACAAAAACAAACTTTTCGCTTTGTATTTCGTTTAATGGTTAAAATATAATAAACAATAGAAAAAGCGATGAAATTTAATTGGGAAAAATATAATGTATTAGTTGTTGAAGATGACCCTGTGAATTTTCAACTTCTTAATGTGTTTCTTAAAAAAACAGGTATAAATATTATTCATGCAGCCACCGGTGGTGAAGTCATGTCAAGTTTTGAAGAAAACGCACCGGATATAGTTTTACTTGATGTACAATTACCTGATATCAACGGAGTTCAGCTTACTGAGATGATGAAATCTCAACATCCTGAAGTTCCAATAATTATTCAAACGGCAAGTATTCTTGAATCTCAAATTCAGGAAATGCTTGAAATGGGCTGTGATGATTATGTCCTTAAGCCAATCAATCGAGAAGATTTACTCAATAAAATCAGCAATCTACTGAATATAAGACGTTAATGCATGTAAATAATCAGAGTTTCACCGGCATGTAATTGATAATCTCTAGAAATATTATTCCATTTAATGATATCATCAATGGTGCAGAAATGCCGAATTGCAAGTTTATGCAATGAATCTCCGGGTTTCACTGTAACCAGTTTCTTCTCACCAGTCGAAGTGCTTAATGTATCTAAGCTTTCTGGATTTTTACGAATCGTTTCGAATTGTATCACAAACTCAATCAATAAATTTAAAGGTAATACAAGCGTATGTCCATATTCTGAGGCGGAAATTAAATCTTTTCGGTATAAAGGATTTAAAACTCGTAATTTCTCTACTGAAATTGGCAATGTTTGACTAATCTGATCAAACCCAATAGATTCATATACCAATAAAGTATCCATATGATAGCGCGTATATTTCGGGATTTCAGGAACAATTCCAAAATCATGATAATAATTCATCACGTAAGTCATTGCAATAAACGCAGGTACATAATTTTGCATTTGCTCTGAAATATGTTCTCTAAGTTTCCAATAGTCTCGTTCACCGCCTGAACGTGCTATAGCTTTTTGAACTGCTCCGGGACCCCCATTGTATGAAGCTAAAACCAAATGCCAATCACCATAAATACGGTATAAATACTCAATGTAACGACAGGCAGCATCGGTAGATAAAAAGGCATCACGTCGTTCATCAACATACGCATTTATTTCTAAATCAAACAAACCTGCAGTTCCTGGTAAAAATTGCCAAAGCCCTACTGCTCCGCTTTTCGATACAGCAAAAGGATCTAAAGCAGATTCTACGGCAGCAAGGTATTTGAGTTCGGGCGGAAGATTGTATTTCCCAAAATAATCTTCAAAAATTGGAAAATAATACAATTGTTCACCGAGAATTCGACTGATTTTATCTGGATTTTTTAAAGCATATGCATGGATATACGCTTTAACGTGAACATTATAATCAAGTGGAATTTCCATTTTTTCAGATAAATGCTTTAGTCTCGCCTGAATTAAGGAGTCATTGTTTGCAGCCTCATCAGAATTAAAACTTGAATGCAGAATTGATTTTGGTTTTCTGGCAGTAATGCTATCTAATAAATCAATTGGTCGTTGAGAAATTTGCTCGAAATATAATGTATTGGGATCTGAATAGGTACTATTTAATTCATTTGGAGCGATTTTCGAGGATAAACTGTCTGAACCATGCATGCTAGAAATCGTGTCGCCAACTGGAAATGCATGGATGCAAGTCGCATTCAAAGCGCTTGAAAAGGCTAATAATATGTATGAAAGCAAATAATTCATTGCTGCAAATATGGCAATAAAACCAATTTAAATGACTTTTTTAAGCAAGGATTTCTTTAGAATTACATTGGAATTAAATTTACCCCTGTAGATTGCTATGATTTGATTATCTTTGACAAAATTAGAACATGCAGTGAGATGCGGATAGGATTTGATGCAAAACGAGCTTTTTATAACCGAAGCGGATTAGGAAATTACAGCAGAGATACAATCAATAGTTTGATGAAGTATTATTCCGAGCATGATTATTTTCTTTATACGCCAAAGAAAAAAAATCCAATTGCTTTTGGGTTAAAGCGAGATGCAAGAATAGTACAACCAAAGGGCATTAGCCGGTTTTACCAATCGTATTGGCGAAGTATGACCTTAGGGAGTGAAATTTCCCGCGACAAATTGGATATATATCATGGACTTAGCAATGAATTGCCTGCAAATATTGTGCATTCAGAAACCCGTAAAGTTGTAACAATTCACGATTTAATTTTCATGCGCTATCCTGAGCTTTACAAATCGGTGGATAGGGAAATTTATCAGCAAAAGTTTTTTGAAGCCTGTCTTGCGGCAGATAAAGTTATTGCAATTTCAAAGCAAACCAAAGCAGACATTGTGTCATTTTTTCATATCCCGGAAAATAAAATAGAGGTGATATATCAAGGATGTAATCCCATATTTTATGAACAAAAAAGCAAAGAGGAAATTGATAAATGTCTAATAAAACATAAAATTCCTGAAAAATATATTTTAAGTGTCGGCACATTAGAACAACGAAAAAATGCGTTACATGTGCTTGAAGGGTTAAAACAATCTGGCTTGGATATTCCTGTTGTTTTTATCGGAAAATCAACTAGTTATGTTAAGGTGTTGCAGTATTATATCCGTGAAAACAATATGGAAAATCAGGTGGTTTTTAGGCATAATGTTCCAAGTGCTGATTTGCCGGCGATTTACCAAGCTGCAAAAATATTTATTTATCCTTCATTATTTGAGGGTTTTGGTATTCCGATTTTAGAAGCATTAAATAGTGGAACGCCTGTGATTACAAATAAATATGGATGTTTTCTTGAAGCCGGTGGGGATGCAGCAATTTATGTTAATCCAAATCACCCTGAAGAAATTGGAGAAAGCATTCAGAAAATTATTGAATCTCCACAAAAAGCTGAAAGCATGAAGCAAAAAGGTTTGAAATACGCAAAAAATTTCAGCCAAGAAAAAATCGCAAGACAATTAATCGATCTGTATAAAAGTTTGGTTTAATGATGAAAGAAGAAATTAATAAAACCTGTGATATCCTGCATAAAGGCGGAATAATTCTCTATCCCACAGATACAATTTGGGGACTTGGTTGTGATGCAAATAATGCAGATGCAATTGATAATCTTTACAAATTAAAACAACGCGAGCCTGCAAAAAGTATGCTCATACTTGTGGAACATGTTAGCCGGGTTATGGCATATGTTAATAATCCGCCAGAAGTTGCTTTGGATATGATGGAAATTGCTGATAACCCACTTACTGTGATTTTTGATGGCGCGAAAAACCTTCCAATAAATTTGATTTCTGAAGACGGAAGCATTGCAATTCGAGTGGTTTCTCAAGGCTTTGTACATGATTTAATTCGTCGGTTTAAACGACCAATTGTTTCAACGTCAGCAAATTTTTCAGGACAAGAATCTCCTTTGAAATATAACGATATTGATAAAAAACTCATTGAAAAGGTAGATTATTCCGTCAATTTAAATCGAAATAATAGACATGTCAAAGCCTCTTCAATTGTCCGAGTACGAGGAAATAATCAAATAGAAGTTATTCGCCGATAAGATTATTTTCACAGAATTGGCTTTGTTTTAATGATTCTTTGTAATTTTACACTTATGAACATCAACACACTCAGAAAAGTAACACCTAGGTGGGTCATTTTTTTAATTGACTTGACTATCGTATTCATGTCAATTGTGTTTAGTTATTATCTGAGATTCAATTTTAACATTCCACAAGATGATTTTGAGTCGCTTCGTTTTGTTGTGCCTCTGGTTTTATTTATTAGGGCATTCAGTTTTCTTATTAGTAAAATGCATATCGGACTTGTTCGCTATACAAGTACTCGGGATGTCCATCGGCTGTTAATTGTTCAAATTATAGGGAGTGCAATTTTGCTTCTGGCGAATTTCATTAGTTTTCAAGTCGTAGAATTTTTCCTCATTCCCACTTCAATTATTATTATTGAATTTGTGATGACTACTTTTGCTATGACATTTTTTCGACTGGTGGTAAAAACGATATTCAATGAATTCAATTATCCCCGTAAGGAAAGAAGTAATGTGCTGATATACGGTACAGATGAAGTCAGTTTAATTACAAAACGAACTATTGAACGGGATGCTTCATCCAAAGATAATGTCATAGGATATCTTGATAGTCAGTCTGATAGAATAGGGAAGAAAATTGAAGGATTAATGGTTTATCCGCTTCAGGATTTAGATAAAACAATTGACCAACAATCCGTAAAAACCTTAATTATAGCAGGGCAAGATTTGAGTGCTGTGCAAAAACAAGAAATTGTTGACACTTGTCTTGATAAGAACGTTAAAGTTTTAACCATTCCGGATGTTAGCCATTGGATTAATGGTGAACTATCTTTCCGCCAAATTAAGGAAATCCAAATTGAGGAGCTTTTAGAGCGTGATCCAATTGATTTGGATAAAAAACGAATAAGCACACAATTACTTGATAAAACCGTTTTGGTAACCGGTGCTGCAGGCAGTATTGGAAGCGAAATTGCACGTCAGATTTCTAAATATCATCCAAAATGTATTGTTTTGTTTGATCAGGCAGAGTCGCCGCTTTACGATCTTGAGCTTGAATTAACTGAACGCTACAATTTTAAAAACTACGCAGTCATTATCGGGGATGTGACAAATAAAGTACATGTTGAGGCTGTTTTTAAAGAATATAAACCGGAACACGTGTATCATGCAGCCGCATACAAGCATGTTCCTATGATGGAAATGAATCCTGACGAAGCAGTTAGAACCAACATTGGTGGAACAAAAACAATTGCAGACATTGCTGTTGCCAACAAGGTTAAGCGATTTGTTATGGTATCAACTGATAAAGCAGTAAACCCAACAAATATTATGGGTGCCAGTAAGCGAATTGCTGAAATTTACACTCAATCCCTGGGAAAAACTCAAAATGACACAAAATTTATTACCACGCGCTTCGGAAACGTGCTTGGGTCAAATGGGTCAGTTATTCCGCGCTTTCAAAAACAAATTGCCAAAGGAGGTCCGATTACCATCACACATCCTGATGTAACGCGTTATTTTATGACGATTCCCGAAGCCTGTCAATTAGTAATGGAAGCCGGCGCAATGGGTAATGGTAGCGAAATCTTCATTTTTGACATGGGGAAATCTGTGAAGATCATAAATTTGGCAAAACGAATGATTAAACTGTCCGGGCTTGAACTCGGCACGGATATTCAGTTGTCATTTACCGGATTACGCCCCGGAGAAAAACTGTATGAGGAGTTATTAGCGAGCAAAGAAAATACCCAAGCAACTTATCATTCTCATATTATGATTGCCAAAGTTAGAGAGTATGATTTTGAAACAATTAGCGAGGCAATCAGGCAACTCATAGAAATTTCTTTTGAAGATGATGAAATGAAAATTGTTAAAGCAATGAAAACCATCGTTCCTGAGTTTATTTCACAAAACTCACGTTTTGAAGCGCTTGATTATCATGCTGAGTAGGGTGTTTTACTGCTTTGTTGACATCCTGTACATGTAATTATATTTCCGTTTATTTATCGCGTTTGTAAGATTTTCTTATTTTTGAGCAAACAAAATTTTGATTAATGAAAAATCGCAAAACCTTTCCAATACTTTTTGCAATTGCATTTATTGCAGCACTCGTATTTATCACTTTTTTTATTCCAAAACATAAAAAAACAATTCATGACCTTAGTCAATATGTAAATCCCATACTTGGTACCGGTGGACATGGTCATACCTATCCGGGGGCAAGTATGCCTTTCGGAATGGTTCAACTCAGCCCAGATTCCCGTTTAACGGGATGGGACGGTTGCTCTGCGTATCATTATTCAGATTCTATTATTTATGGATTCAGCCATACACATCTCAGTGGAACCGGAGTTTCAGATTACGGTGATATTCTTTTCATGCCAATGAGTGGAAAATATTCGTATGATAGTGGATATTTTTCTGATGAACTCGGTTATGCCTCTGTTTTTAATCATAACACAGAAATTGCTTTACCCGGCTATTATGCTGTGCATCTTGAAACACCGAATGTGGATGTTGAACTTACTGTTACCGAACGAACCGGAGTTCACAAATATCGTTATAACAATAACGATACGGCATATATGATGATTGATCTTACCCATCGCGATGATGTGATTGAATCGGGGTTTAAACAGGTTAATGAAACGGATATTTCCGGATTTCGTCGCTCACGAGCTTGGGCTAAAGATCAGCATGTGTATTTTTATGCCCGTTTCTCTGAGCCAATCAATTCAACTTTTTATAAAATTAATGATGCAGATATCAATGATAAATTCGATGCTTATGGAAAAGGGGTGAAAATTATTGCCGGATTTAATAATTTAAATGATAAGGAACTTATCGTGAAGGTGGGAATTTCTGCTGTCAGCATAGAGGGTGCGAAACAAAATCTCGAACAAGAAACCGATAAGTTTGATTTTGAGTCTATAAAATCCCGTGCAAAATCTGCATGGAATGATGAACTTAGCGATATTGTGGTAAGAGGTGATGAATACAAAAAAAGGGTGTTTTATTCAGCACTTTATCATGCGTACCTTGCGCCCAATCTCTTTACCGATGTGGATGGAAAATACCGGGGAACCGATTTGAAAATTCATCAGGCAAAAGACCATACACAATACACGGTTTTTTCACTCTGGGACACTTATCGGGCAACTCATCCGCTATTTACCATTACCCAAACTAAACGCACAAATGATTTTATCCAGACTTTTTTGAATCAATATGAGCAGGGCGGACAACTGCCAGTTTGGGAGCTTGCAGGAAATTTCACAGGTTGTATGATTGGCTATCATTCTATTCCTGTAATTGCAGATGCTTATGCCAAAGGTATTGATAATTTTGATGCAGAACTTGCGCTTGAAGCCATGCAGCATTCTGCGACAATGGAGCATCTCGGACTACCGGCATTTATTTCCAAAGGATATATTGGTGTTGAAGATGAACACGAATCAGTTTCTAAGGCCTTAGAATATGCTTATGATGATTGGTGTATCGCACAAATGGCGAAGAAAATGGGAAAGGATAATGTGTATAAAACATTTATCCAACGGGCGCAGTATTACAAAAATCATTTTGATCATGACACAAAACTCATGCGTGCACGTGTGAATGGAAGCTGGTTTTCTCCTTTTGATCCTGCCGAAGTTAATTTCAATTATACCGAAGCAAATGCATGGCAATACAGTTTTTATGTTCCTCAGGATATTCATGGGTGGATGGACATGCTTGGCGGCCCGAATGCAATGGATGCTTTGTTAGATTCACTTTTTGTTGCGGATAATGAAACTAGCGGCAGACATCAGGTAGATATCACTGGTCTTATCGGACAATATGCCCATGGAAATGAACCCAGCCATCATATTGCATATATGTATAATTACTGCGGAAAGCCTTGGAAATCTCAGGCGTTGGTAAAAAAAATCATGAATGAAATGTACAGCGACCAACCCGATGGCTATATCGGCAATGAAGATTGCGGACAAATGTCGGCATGGTATGTTTTTAGTGCGCTTGGTTTTTATCCGGTAAATCCGGCAAGTGGGATTTATGATTTCGGCTCGCCCATGTTTGATACAGCAATTATCCAACTTGAAAATGGAAAACAGTTTGAAATTACGGCCGAAAATCTCAGCGATGAAAATGTTTATATTCAATCTGTGGAAATAAATGAAAAATCATGGAATAAAACTTACATCCGACATGAACAAATCATGAATGGCGGTAAGCTGCATTTTGTAATGGGCGCCGCTCCAAATAAAGATTTCGGAAGCAATGAAGAGGCGATTTTTTCTTCACGAATTACTGATGAACCAATTATTATCAGTCCAATAATGACACCTGCACAACGAAGTTTTTCTGATTCACTTATTATTGAAATTCATACACCTCAAGCCGATGACGTTATGCTTTTTTACACAACGGACGGTAGTATGCCAAATCAAAATTCAAGGGTGTATTCTGAGCCAATTCGCATTTATGATGATGCAGAAATACAATGCATTGCCATGCAAGGCGAAAAGCAAAGCGGCATTGTTGTCGGTAAATACAAAAAAATTGACGACAGAGTAAGTATTGAGCTGTTTGCTGAATATAGCAATCAATACAATGCCGGTGGAAATACCGCTTTGATTGATGGTATTCGTGGAGGCAATGATTTCCGTACGGGCGAATGGCAAGGTTATGATGCACAAGATTTAATTGCGATTGTTGATTTAGGTCGTGAGATGGAAATATCATCAGTGTATGTTGGATTTTTACAAGACATTAAGAGTTGGATATGGATGCCAACAGCAGTGGAGTTTTCCATTGCAAATCAATCGAAGCAATTTAAAACGGTGGGGACAATAAATTCAGAGTTTAATGATGATAACTATGGTGCTTTTGTTGAGGATATTGAAGTAGATTTCACACCACAATTAGTACGACACATAAAAATTGAAGCAAAAACCTATGGTGATATTCCAGAATGGCACCTTGGATATGGTGGGGAAAGTTGGATTTTTGCCGATGAAATTTACTGGAAATAATGAAACTAAAACAAATTATATTTATTGGATACTGTTTGCTTATTTTTGCTTGTGGACAAAAGCAAGAAACAGAATTTATTATTGATGAAGATGCAATCGCAAATACAATTCAATTGCTTCCGGATAGTATTCCGAATTACGAAGACATGATTGCTCCGCTTGAGCATGCAAACATTAATTATCAAGCCGAGCTTATGCCGGAAAAAATCATTATGCCGGAAAATTACGAACAAATTGCTTTGCAAACGGGGATTTTATTGGCTGATTTAAGTTATCTCCGTTATTTCAACCGTGTAAATTTAAGCATGGAGTATGCAGCAGAGCTTGAAAATCGGTTTTTGGCTTTGGATTTACCTCGTGATGAAATTCTTTTTGCGGTTGAAAAAATTGAGCGGAATTTATATGCTTCAGACTCTTTGCTTCAAATTTTGAATCAGGCTTATACCTCAGTTACATCTGACTTAATACAAGCACAACGCTCAGCACTTGCCGGATTAATAATTACAGGAATTTGGTTAGAAAGTAATCGGCTTATGTTAGCAGATGAAACGGTAGAAAATGAATCCATCAGGAATGCGATGTTGCAAACACAATGCACTGAATTTAAAAGCCTTGTTCCGGTTTTAAAAGCCTTTGAGAATGATAAAGTCAGGAAATTAATGAGAGATATCATTGAATGTCATTGCGAAAATCAAGAGTTAAAAGTCAACACCGAATTTTGGGTTATACAAACGATGGGAGAAGCGTGGTAAACTTATCGCATTAAATACATTTTGCCGATTTCTTGTTTAAAAAACGCATCAGATTCATTGGAGCGATGTTCAATGTCCTCCCCTTGGATTTTTGTTTTTACCCGATAAAAATACACCCCATTTCCGAGACGATCGCCATACATATCGGTGCCATCCCAAGCGTATTCTGAGATATTACGACCAATATTTATCGATCCCAATTCATATTGATCAATCACTTTTACTAGTTTTCCGGTAACGGTGTAAATTTCAATTCGTATTTCATCTGGTATAACCGAACCTGTCAGTTCAAAAACAAAGCGTGTTGAGGTTGAAAACGGATTCGGATAATTTAAAATATGTGTAATGCTTGATTTTGTAATAACCTCAAAACTTATGGTAAAATCAAATTCACCAGATTCATTTCCTGACTCATCGGTTGCCTGTACTCGTAATTGATAAACTCCGTCTTCATCAAACTCTGGACGATATACAATGCGAAATTTATTTTCGGGTAAAACTCCCGGGGTCCACTCCAATTGTTCATTTCCCATACTATCACGGAAAAATATTCGTCGCTCAGTTCCCCGAGTTATTTCGGTCAAATAAACTCTAAATAAAGCTGTGTCATTCAGTGCGAGATATGGATTTTCATCATTCAAGCTAATTAATATTTCCGGTTTGGCAGACACAATATCTCCATCTAAAATTCGTACGCCATCAAAGGTAACATCAAGAATTGGATTTTCTTTATCGCTTTGCACATAGAAAAAATACTGTGCAATATTATTAAAATGATACTGTTCTGCTTGATCATAATCTCCCCCGGCAACGGTCGGATTATACTCGACCCACACCGAATTTAGCTCAATCAAATCGATGGTATTAAAACGGATAGTATCTATTATTACATCACCTGCCGGATGGGGTCGTAAACGTTTTGTGCCTAATTCAATAATTTCATTATTTGAACCCTGAACCCAATATTTTACGAGCAAAGAATCCATGTCATAAGGACTAATGTTTTCGGTCGCCAAAGCAAATTCATAATCCTCGCCTTGCAAGATGGTATCTCCGGTATGATAAAAGCCAGCTTGCGGATTAATTGCCGTTTCAGGGATACCGGTATATCGTATCTGCCATTTATCAAGCTGAGCTGGAGTATTAAGGGTATCATCGCGGGTGCGAAATTTTAATTTCAAAAATGGATTTTCAGATGCCGGAATCTCGTTATTCAATTGATGAATTTCATAATCCGGCGGATAGACTGTGTCAATCGGGGTTTCTTCAAATGTTACCGGGTCGAATTTTAAAATTTCTAACTGATTGATGTCATAATTTGGGTCATCTGTACTCTCTTGATACCAATGTAAGGAACTCCAATGGTTTGATGGTCCAATGATTGTACTTAGCACTGTTCCATAATTAAAAGGTCTTGTAAGGGAAGTGTAAAAATCAATTTCATCCGTAGGACTATTACCAATAACTTCTTCTGCTGAACTGGGATCGCCTTTTTGACAGAAAAAGATATACGGCATATCATTCGGAATGCTGCGAATTTGAGTTGATCCCAAGCTTTCAAATGTGGATAAAAGCGTTTCGCTCCAACTTTCAAAATACCCATCAGCCCAAGAATATGCAACGATATAATGCCCGTCGGGAACATGATTAACAAGCATATCATTCATTGCCAGCATCGCAGTTTCGTTAAAATCATCAGCCGAGCCTGTACTAAATACGAAAAACGACCCTGGTGCTCCTTGTGAAAAACATTTTGGATAGTTTCTATGTCCAAAATCTTGATAATCAGACATCCATCCGCGTATTTCAATCGGGTCAATTACTGCGACAATCATTGCTGGCGCAGTGGCACAACATCCTAAATCTCCCAATCCACTACCAGTTGCACCATCAATACTCCAGAACACATCATTATAGGTTTGTGTCCACAAAATACCTTGATTATGCACCTGAAGTTGCTGTGTGGTTTCCACAAAGGAAAAATCACGAGTATTCCTGTTGTAGTTGATATAATTGTACTCGTCATTTTTGAATTGAAAGAAATGCGCTTGCGACCAACCTTCTTCCCCGGGAATGTATATAAATGAGCTTTCATTCCATCGGATAGAGTCTGGATTTGCGTGCGCTGCGGCAACTCGCCAATAATAGACTTTATTATTTGTAAGGGAGGCTGGAACAGACCATTCTACAACGCCCCCGGGAGAAGTAACATCTCCTGAATAAAGCGGCGCACCAAGATTGGAATTAAATAAATCAGTCGTATCTACTTGAAATAAATACTGCATTTCAGGGGCAAAAGGCATCCCTGTAGATGCTTTTAATGTTACTGAAGCATTCGGATAAATGGCATATTCGTACGGATAAATCGGGAAAAGGTTACTGGAGCTAATTAAGAAATTCAAAGTTAAGTTATTATTCATCTCACTTAATTCATCAATTTCATCATAATAATCCAAACGAATAACAAGTTGGTTTAATCCAGATCCTTTTTCAATATTCACCGGAAGCTTAAACATGATGGTATCAAGATATAAACTTCCCGTCCGTATAATATCCAGACTTTCTGTACTATTGTCGGGGAATCGGCGCTCAACATGAATTAAAAAAATATCTTGAAAAGCACGACCAATATTTCGCACGGCGACAAAAACCTGAAAGCTATCTTGAACAGTACTTATTTCCTCAGGAGAAAAGCGTAAATCCCCATTGGTAATTTTTAAATCCGGTAATTCGGAAAAATTTATACGAATTGCAGGGTCGGCATGTAATGTCATTTCGTGACAAGTTGTTTCCAATTGAATGTTATTTGAGCTACCTTGTTGAGCTTTTTTTATCCCCTGTTGTTGCTGATATGAAATTGATGTTCCATAATTTTCGTAGGATATTTGCTGATATAGATTTCTTGAAAAGACATTCAAATAGGATGGTAGTCCAAGTCCTACAGACGCAAGGAATCCAATTGCACCGCGATTTGGAATAAGCACCCAATCTTCACTGCTACTTTCATTATATTGCAAATGAATATTTCCTGCTAAACAAGAATTTGCCAACATGAAAGGATATCGATCTTGATTATTATAATTTTCTGGAAAATCTATATTTTGATCAAATCCGCTTGTTGATCCATGTCCGAAAAAGCACATCATACTTGTTCCTGTATTAATTAGGTTTCGAACAGAATCTGAAGTGGAAATCTGTATTGGAGCAGAACTGTTCTTTAAAAAGGTATGAACAAATCCTCCAAATAAAGTGTCTTCAATAATATCTTCATAATCTGAAAGATATGATGCAAAGGTTTGTTGCTCATTTTCATTTGCACCCCCTCCAAAATGAACAATTTGCTTCATCCACTCATCCACCGAATTGCTCTCATAAACCATTACTTTGTCAAGATAATCTAAAACCTCTTGGTTGGTTTTTGCAGCTAATCGTCCGGTTGGAATTAAAGGTTCAAAATTGGTATCACCCATGCCTGCTGTAATTAAAATATCGCTCGGTGGATTTCCAAAACTTGGAATTAAATTATTTGCAAAATAGCCTCCATTATTTCGCGTAGTAGCTGTTCGAATACCCTTCCCAAGTAGAAATAAAAAGTCAGGTTGATGAGTTGTTTGGTTAATGATGTCTTGAACTAAATATCGCATTGCATAAGGATGTTTTCTCACTCCATAAGTGTATTGATCATATAATTCTTCAATATTAAAAACTGCCGCACTATGCCCCGTGATATTTCGGTACGCCTGATATTCCAAGGCTGCTGACATAAGTTTGGGATGTGTAATGATAAGATATTTCGGATTGGGATTTTCCGATAAATAATCAGTAAATTTTGCATTTTGGGAAACCGGAGCCAGGGAGTCTATCAGTATTAATCCGTCTTGATTTGTTAAAACCATATGGCGGATTTGTCCATTATTGTTGGCAAGGACTTTATTCACATCGTCCTCATTAACAGAAAGGATTCTTTCGTGTTGATCAATATCAAATAAATAAATGGAACTCCCTGTATTAAAATTTGTGATTTCAAGATAATCTTTTGCCCCACTTCCAGAAGGCAAATAAAATTCAAATTGGTCTGTTTCCTCGAAATTAAAACTGTGTGCATATTTTATATCAATATAAGCTAAACGATTGTAATCATTTACACTTGGGGACTGTACATCATTTGATGAAAACACAAAGCTGATTTGTTCAGGAATTTGCGATGCCGGGATTTCCACCTGCTTGCGGACAAACTCGTAACCGTAATATATTTCATCAATACGGGTTTCCCCCAGAAAATCAACTTTTAAATGATGCGGAACATAAGATATAAAGCTTTCATTTGGAGTTCCAGCAATAGCCGTTTCAATTATAGCATCGGGACCACTTGAACTTGCAGCATTAGTTGGAATCACCTTCGTTCGTGAAGACCCATCCTGTATTCTTGACGCATCTAAATAAGATTCTCCTTCTGTATAAACAGATTGAGTGGAAGCCCCATAATAAGTGCCAACATAATTCTGACGCACATGTTTTATGCAATAAGTTGCTAAATTCTCACTGTAATCATCAAAATTATTTGCGGTAATGTTTGCAATTCTATGGTTGTTTGTCGAAGTATTATATGTGAGATAGTAAATTGCGGTGTCTGTAAAGATGCTATAATCAGGATTTATGCAGTTTTCAGGATTATTCCAAAGTATTGTATCCCGATGTCCTCGATTTCGTTGTCCGTAAAATTCAATATATCCTGATGGGTCAAAAATTCCATTGCTTCCTTCGCCTTTAATGTAAATGTACTGTTCTTCTCCTTCATAAAAAAGTTGTATCCGCCTTGGGTCAATTTCGTTAGCCGGAAAACCTTGATTTACAAGTACTTCATAAGGTATGCGATGAATTCCATCTTCAGTAATTGGTACACGATAATATTCCTGATCATAATTAATCCATTCATTTCCTACGCTTTGTGCATGAACATTGATGGATAAAATCATTATCAAAAATAGGGCGCTATTAAATAAATACTTCATTTTAAATTGATTCAATTTCTAAACGACTGTTTGTATCTGGTTTTTTGGCTGATTGTTTAGTGCTAAAACGATATCGCAAACTAAAAACATGGGAATAAAAATTTTCATCGCTCCCCAAATTTGATAAGGCATAATCAATACTTAATCCTCGAAATTGTATGCCAGCACCAAGGTTTATTTGCACACGATATTCGCGCTCTCCATCGGCAAGCGGAATTTCCTGAATATTTCCTACACCGGCACGCAAAAATACTTTGGAATTATATCCTAATTCTAATCCTGCACGTGGTTCAATACTAATAAAATTTGATTTTATGAGTGTGTTTCGTTTTCCATCATAGGTTGTGAATAAATCGAGTGCGGTAAGGCCTGAAAATTTCTTGTAAATAGGAAACTGATTTGCTGCAGCAAGGGTTAAACTTGGCAGCGTTATTTCCATTGAGTTTTCCGGTAGTTCATTTCCGGTTTGCGACCAAGTTTCACGCAATAAATCTGTGTTAAATGTCCAAGCATTAAATGTGGAAGTTACATCGCGGGCTGTCAATGCAAATATCCAGTTTTCTTGTTGATATCGTCCTGAAACATCAAAACCAAATCCCCAAGAACCGCCAAAATCACCGGCAATACGTCGAATCAACTTAACATTTCCGCCGACACTCAAATTTTCGTTGTCTAACTGACGAGCGTAAGATAAAAACACGGCGATATCTGATGCTGAAAAAGAAGATAATCGGTCGTAACGAATATTTCCGTCGCTATCAATTAAATCCAGTGTGTTGGGAATATCATCCACACCAAAACGAACAAAACCGCCACCGATGACATTTTTATCGTCCACACGATAGGCAATACCGCCAAAGTCATACGATGCAACTCCTGCAAAATATTCAGCATGCATTAAACCCAGCTCCATGTCATTGTTCAAGCCTGTTAATGAGGCAGGATTCCAATATATTCCGGTAATATCATCAGAACTTGCACTAACCGCCCCTGACATGCTTAATGCCCGCGCCCCAACACCAATATTTAAAAACTCGTTGGAGTATTTCGGCACAGTTTGTCCAAATGCAGACCAGCAGGCAAGCAAAAATGCAGCGAATATGACTCCTTTAGATTTCATTTCTATTAGTATCGTTAAAGCTAAACAAACTAAGCCAATATCGGATGTTTTTTAACTAATCAAATATACAAAAAAATGATTTACTGCATTCTGTATTTTTACGGATGTGCATATTATCCCATTTATTAATTACAAAACAAAGTGATTATTTTTTGTTGACGCTTGCTGACTGAATAAAAAACATTAAATTTGAAGTCGAAATAATATTGAAAATATTTAAAGCTATGGCTAATATCCGTGATTTGAAAAAAGACCTGAAATGGTTAACCTACGAAGTACTGACAGATTGTATGATTGCAAAATTGATGAACGATGATAAAAGCGAATCCGTTGATGATTTGATGCATGAAACGATGAATAATCATTCAGACATAGTCACTCGCATCAACGAGGCGCGCAAAATTCAAGATGCCAAAGAGAAAAAATCAGCCTTTAAAGACATTGAAAAAGACATGTATATAGCGACAGATAGCTCATTTAAAAAACTGAGTGAAGTCGTAAAATAAGGTCAAACATGCATGAAGTTTTTCTTGACGAGATCGGCTTGGTTAAAATGACTAAAAACGGTCGAGCAAAAAGAAATTATAACTTTAAAGTACTTCAAGATGGCACCGTACATGTCAGCATTCCTCCGCATGGCAGTTATAAAGAGGTAGAATCTATATTGTTAAATAGGATAAAAGCAAAAATTCTTGCTGCGCAAAAACAGTTGAAAACTCAATTGCCTAAGAGAAAATATTTTGACTTTGACACGCATATTTCTACTCGTAGCACAAAAATCACTTTGCATCAAACTGAAAAAAACGAGGTGCATTATACTACTGGTGAAGCTAGCACAAAGTTATATATTCCAAAAACCTTCGATATTAAGGCAGAAGAAATCCAGTCGATGATTTTTCACTTTATTGAATCCGTAATTCGTAATGATGCGAAAATGTATATTCCGTATCGGGTTAATGAATTAGCAAAGAAACATAATTTCAAATGGCGAGATGTAAAAATTACGTCAGCAAAAACTCGTTGGGGATCTTGCTCCAGTATAAACAACTTAAATTTCTCGCTACACATAATGCAACTTCCTGATGAATTGATAGATTATGTTATTTTGCACGAGCTTTGCCATACCATACACAAAAATCATGGTCAAGCATTTTACGAAAAGCTTAATGAAGTTTGCGGCGGGAATCATGAAGCCCTTAATGCACAACTAAAAGCGAGACGAATAGGTTAGCCTGCATATTTATCGTTTTATAAATAATCCTCACGTCCTGCGATACCGGTAAAAGGCGAAATGGCCCGTTCGTAAATTCCTTGAACCCAGGCAATCGCCATTCCGTAATTTGTAATTGGTACACCAGCCTTAATTGCGGGTTGTATCCTGTTGATTAATTGTCGTCGGGTAATAACACAACCCCCGCATTGAATTATCAATGCATAATCTGTGATTTTTCCTGGCACATTATCCAAGCCTGAGACAACGACAAAATCTAACTTTTTGCCTGTGAAATTTGCAATCCAACGTGGAATTTTTATTCTGCCAATATCATCACAAGCAACATGATGGGTGCACGATTCCAAAAGTAAGATTTTATCACCGTTTTGTAGTTCGGAAATTTTAGGAGTTCCTTGTAGATATGCATTGAAGTCGCCTTTAAAGCGTGCTAACATGATAGAAAATCCCGTTAAAGGAATATCTGCAGGAATAGATGCATCTGCTTTTAGGAAAATCTGGCTGTCAGTAACTGCGAGTGCAGGTTTTATCCCTGTTTTTCTTAAAAAAGCATCCACTTCACGCTCTTTTAGAACGATTGCCACAGCATCATTGTCTAATATATCTCGAATTGCCTGAACTTGGGGTAGGATTAACCGACCTTCAGGTGCTTCAATGTCAATGGGGGTAATCAATAAAACAATATCGCCATATTGAATTAAATCGCCAATCAGCGTTGGAGTTTCCATTGCTGATTCTGGGATGCTTTGTTTTATTTCACGAATTAGATTTTCTTTCCCGATTTCGTCTTTAAAACAGCTATATTCAATGATTTTAAGATTTAATGTTTTCGAGACTTCTTGACTTAATTCAGAGCTTAGTGGCTGAATATCTGATTTATTATGTATAAGAATGAAAGGAATCTCTGCTTTTTTAAAGGCTTTAATCATCAAATTTTCAGGACTTTTTATCTCATTATTGGTGATTATAAGCAATGCTAAGTCGATGAGTTTTAGAGAATCAAAAGATTTTTCAATTCTCATATTTCCCAATTTTCCAACATCATCAATTCCGGCTGTATCTATTAGTATTACTGGGCCGAAACCCGTAATTTCAAAAGATTTTTTTACCAGATCGGTTGTTGTTCCTGGAACATCACTGACAATAGAAATTTTCTGCCCTGCAAGTGAATTAATTAGGGATGATTTTCCATTATTACGTCGCCCGTATATTCCAATGTGAACTTTGTTTTCTCTTCCTTTTTCACCAATAGCCATAAATCCAAATTCAATGATTAACCTGATAACAAAAATATACAATAATATTTATATCGGGAATTTTAATTTGAGATAATGAGCATTATGAAACGGTAGAATAATGCTAATTTTTAGCATAAGATAAAAAAAGCCACTTCCCGTTGGAAAGCAGCTTTTTGATTTTCTTTATTGACTGTACTAGTCTTCCGGGTGAATTGCTTCTACCGGGCAAACATCAGCGCAAGCACCACAATCAGTGCAAACGTCTGGATCAATTACATAAATATCTCCTTCTGAAATCGCCTCTACTGGACATTCGTCTAAGCATGTTCCACATGCAGTACAATCATCATTAATTACGTAAGCCATAGTATTTAAATTTTTAGTTACTATTCAGTACAAACTTAATTTTACTTTCTTAAATAGCGAAACAAAAAAGAGCGAATATTTGTAATTTGTATTTAGTCTAAATAGCATGATTAACCTACTGAAAGACTGAATCGATTTGTCTTTGTTTTTTTTTATTTCTAAATAATGTTTTTATAAATTAGAGCATAAATAGCATTGCAATGTTTAGAATCGTCATTTTTTCTTTAAAGTTTTAGAAAACAATAAAAAACATCTATTTGGCATGCTCTCCGGATATTATAAGCTGAATTACTTATGATACCACTTTAAAATCAAAAATTCCGGTATAACATCGCTTATTTTGTCAATCTTATTTTTTTAAAAGGGTACAATTGAATTTTTCCTTGTAAAAGTTGTTCAGATATTTATCTGCCCAGGTGTAAAATGCCTGAATGTCATTATATGATTTGGTTCCGTTGGCTATGTGAACACAAAGCTTTTCAGTTTTTTCGAAAATGGTGTTTTCAACAGGTTTCAACAATTGCAAATACCCTGTTTGTTCCTGATTTATTACCGCAGAAAGGTTTATGTATTTTTTCCCACTGCCCCGGGTCACAGGGAAACAATCTTGTTTTAATGTCAAAGCAGCATTGCAGAGTGGTGCTCTGAGGCTGTCGTTCATATCCAAAACACGTGGTAATGGCTTCCCTGCTGACAACCATACCGGCACCGCCACAGAACACAGCGGGGAGCCTAGCACTGTCCACATCATGGCTTCATCTGCGTGTTTTTCGTTTTTTGTTCCCACAATCAGCATGGCTGCAGACGTAGATACCCGTGGAATGTAATCGATAAAAAACCGGAGGTCACGTGTATCCCGTGATACCGGGATATCATCCCGCAGACTTGTTTCTGTCAGGGAATGATAAAGGTTGCGTGAAAGCTTATCAAACGCATATTGCGGGCTCAACAGGTTGTGCTTAAGTCCTTCATTGAGCGCCTTGAAAGCAGTATTGTAGCGTATAAATCCATACCCTTCAGTGGTATCGCCACTCACGGAAAAATTGGTTCTGACCAAAAACCCATGAGGCGCAACATCAGGGTTGTTGGCATCAAATTTTTTATAATTGTAATTCCCGGTTTCATAGTATGCTGCACCACCGTATGCATCAATCACACCAAAGTTGGAATCTACACCCATGGGCTTATTCAGGGTATCAAGCAGGCGTTCAAAATCCTGCAGGGTATTGCAATATTGCAGCGCCATTTTCATTACTACGCCTTCCTGGTCTTTGAGTTCTGTTGTGTCTCCTGTATTGTTGTTATAAGCAGCGGTATTGACAATGGCAAATCCTGTTTCATTGTATCCGCCCCAGACTTCCTTATCCCAGTTTTTATTGCCATTGACCATAGCAATGTATTTGTATTTCCCGTCTTCAAATAGTACTAGTGCATTATTCATGCATCCGGTGTCACGGTTTTTAAACAGAAGGGGCTTACCATTTTTGGTATATTTTCCTGATATCAGGAATGTTGTACATGCCTGCAAAGGATTTACAAAGATGAATAACAAGCAAATCAGTAAAAAAGACTTATATGATTTATTGATATTGTTCATAGCGGAGAAGAAGTTATTTGATAATGAGCTTTTTGACCAGTTTCCCTTTTTTGACTTTATAAACTTTCTACTTTTTATACTCGTCTCAGTTATAATATCAAAGTTTTACCAATTTTTTCTGAATGTAATTTCCTTTGACATCTGATATTTTCATTTGATATATACCTGAAGGATAATCTTGCAAATTAAGCGTGAAATAAAATTCATTAATTTTTTGTTCGAACAATAATTTACCTTGCATATTAAAAAGTGAAACGGTGTAATCCTGCACATTTCCAAGTTTGACATAAACCATCTCTTCAGTTGGGTTCGGATAAATATTTACATGAATGTCTTGAGTTGGGATATTTTGAACAAATTGCGCCGTGGCATCACAAACAACCCACAAATCTGGATCGACAGCAATATCAACAACAGTGCGAGACTCTGTAATTTCATGAATTGTTGTGGGAGCATCATTCGCTAAACGAATATCTAAACTATCGCCACCTGCAAAATACAAACGGTATTCAAGCGGAATTGTAAATAAATTTGTCACATTTGAGCTGGTAGTTTGTTGTGATTCAAGATACAAAACATTATCGTGCTGATACCAGTTTACACTATACGTTGGATATCCTTCGCCGTAATACCATTCATTAAAGAAATTTTCAAAATTCATCTCTGTTTCAGCTTCTAAGACAGCACGAAAATCTTCACCAGTTGCTGTAGAATTGGCATAGCTTGATAAAAATGTTTGCAATGTTTGATAAAATAACTCGTCATTATCAACTAAATAGCGAATCATATGCACTAACATTCCACCTTTTTTGTAAGTCAAATAATAATCAAAAATCCGTCCAACATTTGTTGCTTCCTCAATCGGCACATATACAGAACCTTCATCATTATACTTTGCATAATTCATCGAAAACTCTAAATATTCTCGTTGTGTTGTTTCACTCGACAATGCCTCATTCGCAATTATTTCTGTGTAAACTGCAAAACCCTCATTTATCCAGATATCTTGCCAAGTTGCACAGGTAACATAGTTTCCGAACCAGGAATGTCCCATTTCGTGGGCAACCAATGAAAATCCAAAATCACGGATACTTGTCATTGTCTGATGTTCCATGCCACCGTTTAATTCAACAATACAATGTCCGTATTTTTCCTCATGATGAGGATAGATCCCGAGCACATCACAAAAGGCCTCCATAATTGGAATGGTCTGGTTCATACTCCATTCATTTGCAGCAAAATATCCATCCACATTATACACAAAATTTTGAATTAATATAGAATCTTCAATTTGGGTAGGATGAGCATAAATTGGGGCATCCATGTACTCACCAATTGCTACTGAAATCAAATAGTAATCAATGGGATAATTTGATTTCCATTGATATGTTTCTGTTCCGTCACCATTATCAATAACCGCTGTCAGCAAACCATTTGAACCTGCCATTAGATGATCGGGAACGGTGATGAAAACCCAAGAGGAATCGGCTTTGTCGGTTAAATCCTGTTTTACAGGAAACCAACCCATAGCATCAAAAGGCTCAGACAGTGAAAAAGTGGTTTTTACATCCCAATCACTATTGTACCGATTAAACATTCCGTAAGGTGGTGTGCCGTGATAATCAATTTCAATCGTAAGTATTTGTCTGCTTTTATTTCTGTCTAATGAGATGTTAATTAGGTCGTTGTTGTGTGTATATGAGGTTGAAATTCCATTTAACCGTACTTCATCGGCAATCATGATATTATCAAAATCAAGTTCAATGGCTGATGCTTCTGGATTTGTTATTTCTAAATCAATTTGTACAGTACCTTCAACGTATTTTGACTGATCATCCATCACTAAATCGAGAAAATAAAATTTCACATCGTAATCATCGGCTGCTCGGTGCAGTGTTATTAGTCGGTCGTCGGCTTGAGATTTCCATTGATTAATTTCGGGGTTACTCCATTGTGAAAATGCAGTTAGTCTGGTTATCAGTAATGCAATAAGAGCAATTTGTTTCATAATTATAAGGTGTTAAATTGACGGACAAAGCGATCTTTTCCGTGCAATAATTTAAGTGTATAAATTCCGGTTGAAAAACCTGTCACATCAATTGAAAATGTAGTTTTAGATTCATCTATTTCACAACGTTTTATTAGTTTTCCATCAATACTAAAAATTTCATAAGACAACGTTTGTTTTTCACGTTCAATAAATTGAATAAAAAGTGTCCCATCTGCAACTGGATTTGGGTAGATTTTTAAAAATTCATCTGTGGATATATCTTCTACACTTACATCTCCAACATTAATACTTTTTATTTCAGTATATTCACCTTGCACATTGGTTACTGTCAGGCTAACATCGTAAATACCTTCTTGATCATAAGTATGCTGCGGATTTTGATCTGTGCTCGTGTTTCCATCATCAAAATTCCACGCCCAACTGTCCGGATAATTTGTTGAAATATCGGTAAAGTTAAAGTGCTTTTCATTTGTCTCATCTACCATATAGGTATAATCAACAAATAAGCATTGCCAAATCAATTTAAATCCATTTTCGGTAACACCAGGATCTGTATATTGTTTTACTAATGCTGTTTCACCTTCAGTAATATAGGTTCCGGAGGGTGGAAGTGTATTACAAAATTCACCAATTGCATAACCAGCATAAGGGATATCACCATTATAAATTGTGATTCTATCATAATCACATTGGTTGGCTGAACCAGCTTCAACATCAAATTCCAAAAATTGAAACTCAATTTGATCTGCATTTGCAGGTTTAATTTTTACGGAACTATTGGTGTTATTTGAGTACATGCCATCAGGGCCACCATTATCATAGAGTGTTCCTTCGCAACAGACTTGGTCTGGACTATATCCATCCTCTGGCAGATTTAGTTCCGATGTGTTGAGCGGATCGAAGCTTATGTATTCCGTTTTTAATTCGCTGACTTCTGGGCACAGTGTGGTATATGCGGTTAATTTAACATCGTATAATCCAGCTTCTGTATAAGTGTGTTCTGGTTCAAACGCATCAGATGTTTCTCCATTACCGAATTCCCATAGGTAAGACAAAGCACTTGCACTCAAATTGTAAAATTCAACTTCAGTGGGTTCACATCCAATCGTAACATCAGAGGAAAAGTCAACTAAAGGTGCTGTCGGGTTTAAGCTGATTGTTTGTGTAATTGAATCTTCACCCAAAGCATTAGAAACCACAAGTTTTACGTCGTAATCTCCAGTTGCATCATAGGTATGGGTTGGTGAAAAATCGAATGACTGATTTCCATCTCCAAATTCCCAACGATAATCTTCGGGTGCGCCACTTGAAATACTTGCAAATTGAATAATTCCTTCGCAACCATTGATTTCATTGTAGGAAAAATCGGCGACGGGGGGTGCAACAAGTTCAAACAAATCGCTTTCCCAAACGCCACGGCCGTAAGTTGCCGCACGTAGTTTATTTACATCATATTGGATTTCCAATTCATTAACAATCATATTTGGCAATCCTTGGCTGTAAGAAATCCATTCAGACATTCCAGCATTTCGATAAAATACACCGAGATCTGTTCCTGCATACAATGCATGATTTGTTCCCAATTCATAAACTAAACAATTTGCAGGGACATTAGGTAAACCTTCAGAATAATTTGTCCATGTATTTCCTCCATTATCTGAATAATAAATTTTTTCACTGGAGCTAAAACTACTAAGGCTCACCCATAACATATTTGGATTAGAAGGATTTACTGTAATATAAGTTATCGAATTATTAGGCAGATTATTGGTGACATTTTCCCAAGTTCCGCCTCCATTTTCCGTTTTATAAATATCGTCATAAGTTGCTGCGTAAATAACATCAGGATTTGAAGGTGCCACTGCTAGTGATTGTAAGTTTGTACCACCGGTCAAGTTATTAGAAATCGGCTCCCAGGAACTTCCACGATTAGTTGTTTTATAAACATCTGAAAAACCTGCATATAAGGTCTGGGGATCAACCGGATCAATAATATAAGGCGTAACCCAAGCACCTTCACCGGCTTCATAAGGCTGAATGTTGGTAAAATCTTGTCCGCCGTTAGTAGAACGATGAATTGCTCCGTAATAATATGATGCATAGAGGATTTGATCATTTGTGTAATCAATCAAACACTCCATTCCGTCGCCGCCGAGAATTGCACGCCAATCACCGTTATCATAACGCATAGAACCATTATCTTGTGAACCGGTAACAAAGCGATTTGGATTGGTTACAGCATTTCCAAAACGGTAAATCTGCAGTATTTGTAATCCGTCACTTAAATCAGCCCAGCTGTTTCCGTTGTTTGTTGTTTTATGCAAACCACCATCGTTTCCTGAAAACAAAGCACCGGTTAATGGATGATAATCTAATGTATGCTGATCGGCATGCACATACGCAGCATTGTCTCCGTACCAGTGTGTGGAAATATTCCATGATGAACCGGCATTACTCGATTTCCAGATATTAACACCTCCAACAAATACATTGTCTGCATTGTTTGGATCTGCAGCAATTGCAAGGTCATACCAACCTTGTCCACCACTGTCTGAGCCATCAGATGACCAACCCAATAAATTGAGCGATGAACTATCATGAATTTGTGTCCAGCTATTACCACTATTTGAAGATTTATAAAAGCCAAGATATCCATTATCTGAAGCATTTGAAGCGACAGCATAAATACGATTTGTATCATCTTCTGTCACAGCAATTTCAATGCGATTGGCTCCAGAGACTTGGTGTACACTTGTCCAATTCATGCCACCATTTTCAGAGCGATAGATATTTGCATTGCCACTATATTCATAGGTTGTGGCATATACATAATCGGGGTTTCCTGGCTTAAACTCAACATCCTTAAAATGACCGCTTGCACGGAACTCCCAGTTTACGCCGGCATTTGAAGTATATAAAATTCCCGTACTTGAAGCAGCTATTAAAATGTCCGGATTATCGGGGTTTATGATTAAACGCCGAATGATAATCTGATCTTGAATTGCCAAATCAAACATAACATGTTCCCAAGTTTGTCCCATGTCAGTAGATTTAAGGATTCCTGCGCTGTAGGTATCTCGTGCATCTCCATCACCTGTGGCAATAAAAATTATGTTTGGATCATTTGGGTTGACAGCAATATCGCTTACTCCAATAGATGGTAGATGGTCGGTTGTGGTTTCCCAGCTTAATCCGCCATCGATTGTTTTCCAAAATCCGCCACTTGGTGCGCCAACAAACATAATATCAGCATCTGTTGGATGAAAACTTATACAATTTAAGCGTCCGCTACCACGGCGCCATGTGGGTGAATTAATATCAACAGGGGTATCATCAGGACCCATATGTGTCCAGTTGGCAATTTCTTCACGTGAGCTCAACGCAGATTTTTTTTGAACTTTTCGCCATTCTTCAGTTAAGATATAATGAGGGAAATATCCATTTTTATCTACCCTGGGCTCCATGAAATTTTCCCAACGTTTAAATTGTTTAAACCCTTTTCCTTTTTCATAATCACGTTTTGCCCAATAATCATTAAACGCATCCTGAATTTCGTAAAATGATGGCTTTCCATCTTTTGAATCAAAATCCGTCATCCAAGGTTGCGCAGAAACAGTTCCAATCATTAAAATGAGTGCAAAAATCAGGAGTGTTAATGTTTTTATTTTCCTCATATTTTCTTTTGTTAAGATACAAATATAGCCAAAATACGGATGATTTAGTTTACTGTCATAGGTAAATAATGCGAAACTCAAAAAACGAGACAATAATAACACCCATAATTCTCATTGTTGTAAATTAAGACAAATTTTTTAGAATAAAGGATGCATTTTCACATGAAATTTATCAAAAACCGGAATTTTTCGTAAATTCGAAAAAAAATTCTACATGAATAAGATTCAAAAATATCTAATCGGAGGCTTGAGTTTACTTGCCGTATTATTGTTTTTCTATTTTTTTGGAAACATTGTAACTTATATCTTAATTGCTGCCGTTCTTTCCATGATTGGACGGCCTATTATTACGTTTCTAACTCGCCTTCATATTAAAAAATTTCGATTGCCAAGATGGGGTGCATCATTAATTACGATGGCATTTTTTGTGTTTCTAATTGTTGGATTTTTACGATTGATCATCCCTTTGGTTGGACAACAAGTTTCAGAATTCTCGACCATAGAATCAGCCTCAATTTCGCAAAATCTAGAGGATCCCTATCAAGAAATTGACGCCTTTGTACATTCGTTTTCGATTCCTGATTTAGCAGATTTTTCATCAAAAGAATTTATCAGTGAAAAAATTGTGGAGATTGTCCAATTTAATCAGATATCTGAGCTTGTTAATAATGTAGGAGGAACTTTGGGAAGTATTCTTATCGGGATTTTTGCTGTTTTATTCATAAGTTTCTTTTTTATGAAAGATAGCAATTTATTTGATCGAGGGGTGATGATGATTATTCCGGAAAAACATGAGTATAAAGCAGAAAATGCTTTGAAAAAAATAAAAATTTTAATTTCGAGATATTTTATTGGATTAGTTCTTCAAGTTATTGGAATAACGACTTTGGTAACTACAGGTTTAATGCTTTCTGGAGTTGAATTTCCCTTGGCAATTTTAATCGGAATTATTGCAGGCTTCTTAAATTTAATTCCGTATATCGGACCATGGATTGGAGCTGTATTGGGCATTGTTTTAGTTATTGCTGGAAATTTAGGCATGGATTTTAACTTAGAATTATTACCATTACTCATTTTTGTTTTACTAACGTTTGTAATAACTCAAATGATTGACGTGTTTTTATTTCAACCACTTATCTTCTCGAATTCTGTAAGGGCACATCCTTTAGAAATCTTTTTGGTTATCTTAATCGGATCGAGCGTTGCGGGCATTTTGGGTATGTTATTGGCAATTCCAACTTACACGGTTTTACGGGTTATTGCAAAAGAGTTTTTCTCGCAATTTAAATTCATACGCTCATTAACAAAAAACATGGATAAAGAATAATTATGCAGATATATAAATTTGGGGGAGCATCCGTAAAAAATGCCGAATCCGTAAAGAATCTGAGCAAGATATTATCAACAAATGAAGCTCCGGTGATTGTTGTTATTTCAGCCATGGGAAAAACGACGAATGCGTTTGAAAAGCTGGTGGAAGCCTATTTTACAAAAGCCACTGGAAAAGTTTATGAAATTGCTACCCAAATAAAAACGGTGCATTTGCGGATTTTTAATGCCTTGATAAAAAAGAATACAGCAGAACAACGACAAACACTTGAGGCCTTATTCAATCAGCTTGATGCCAAACTAAAAAAAGCGCCATCCTTGAATTATGATTACGAATACGACCAAATTGTGCCTTTCGGAGAACTATTATCAACAAAAATTGTGTATTTGTATCTTCAAGAAATTGGGATTCCCTGTGATTGGCTGGATGTCAGGCAGGTTTTACGTACAGACAATCAATATCGTGCAGCAAATATCGACTGGAAAATTAGTGCCGGACAATTTCAAAAGAAACTGGCAAATATTAAACAACATGTGATTACACAGGGATTTTTGGGCAGTACGCGAGAGGGGATAAGTACAACGCTTGGTCGTGAAGGTTCAGATTATACCGCCTCGGTTCTTGCAAACTTATCACAAGCAGATGAAGTTATTATTTGGAAAGATGTGCCAGGCATTATGAATGCTGATCCAAAGCAATTTCCCAGTGCTCATAAATTAGAGAAAATCTCTTATCAGGAAGCCGTGGAATTGGCATTTTATGGCGCAAAAATCATACATCCTAAAACCATTCAACCACTACAAAATAAACAGATTCCGCTAAAAATTAAATCTTTTTTAGATCCTTTATCCGAAGGGTCTGTTATTAGAGAAATTCAGGAGGATATCGATTTTCGGCCAGTTTATATTCTAAAGGAAGAGCAAGTGTTAATATCCATCTCATTGCGTGACTTTTCTTTTGTCAATGAGCGACAAATTAGTGAAATTTATGGGTTGTTTGATAAACATAGAGCGCATGTGAGTTTAATCCAAAATTCTGCCATTAGTTATTCCGCTTGTGTTGATTGCGAAAAACGACGACTTTCGGAATTAATTGAAGACTTAGGGAAACGCTATAAAGTATTATATAATGAGGGTGTTGTGCTGATTACAATCCGCCATTATACAGAATCTTGTATTGATGAATTGCTCATAGGAAAAGAAGTGCTGCTTGAACAACGCTCACGTCGGACCGCTCGATTTGTTGTTAGGAATGCAAAATAACTTTAGGGTAAATGAAAAATTTGTAAAAACAATTTAAGATGTTGCAATATTTCTAATTTTGTATTATGATTGATGTGTTAATATTGTTGGGAGGACTTATTCTGCTTGTTTTTAGTGGCGATTGGCTTGTAAGGGGCGGAACTTCACTTGCAAAACGGTTTAAAGTGTCCCCATTAGTTATAGGTGTTACCATTATTTCACTTGGAACCTCTGCTCCGGAGCTCGTTGTGAGCTTACAGGCGGCTGTTACGGGACATCCTGACATCAGTGTTGGAAATGTCTTGGGTTCTAATATTGCGAATATTGCATTGGTTCTTGGTGTTACTGCGTTGATTATTGTTATTCCTGTTCAAAGAAAAACAATTTGGTTCGATTGGTCTGTTATGATAGTTGCCGCATTATTGTTTTTTATATTTGCATTAGATTTAATATTGTCATTTGGAGAAGGTATTGTACTTACTTTTTTGTTAGTTACCTATGTATTATACTCATTGATTTCATCACGTAAAGCTATGCGAAGTAGTGTTCCTGAAATTCCGCCATTTTCTATAGGTTGGTCAATAGGGATTGTTGTCATTAGTATTTTAGGTTTAGTTCTTGGTTCTCGCTTTTTAGTTGAAGGCGCCAGTAGTATCGCCTATCGATTTGGGGTAAGTGAACGTGTGATTTCTATTTCTATAATTGCCTTCGGAACGAGTGTTCCTGAGTTGGCAACATCGGTTATGGCAGCACGCAGAAAAGAACTTGATATTTCGATAGGAAATTTAATCGGATCAAATGTTTTTAATATTTTCGGGATACTCGGAATCACAGCAATTGTTACTGATATTCCAGTTAGCAAAGAAAGCTTAAACATTGATTGGTTTTGGATGATGGGAATATTTCTTTTGCTTTTTGTTTTTATGCAGCCGATTAAAAACTCACGTATTCGATGGTGGCATGGATTTATTTTTCTAATAATTTATGTTGTCTATTATTATATGATTTATTTTATGTAGTATGTCCTAAAAATTCTCAGTATAATGTTATACAATTACCGCATTATTCACCGCTTTTTCATAAAAAAAACGTCTCTAAATTACTGATAGAGACGTTTTATAAAGCCATTCGTATTGTGTTATTCAACAAAGAATCTTGCAAACTTTAGTTTTGAACCTTTTTTCGTATAAATAAAATGTTTGCTATTATGCAGAGCCATAATTTTTGGTTTAATAATCTGCTTTTTGTGTTTTTTCTCAAACATGTAAGAGCCAAATACCTTTCCATCAGAGAACACGGTAACTGTCATTGCACGGCCTCTACGTCCTGGGCTTTTTGTTTCCTTTAAATCTTGACTATTATACATGTCATTTGCAAGCATTTTAAGGTTTTTGCGATTTCCATTGTAATACAGTTTGATTTTCTCACCCAAGACAGTCATTCCAAATGATGAGTAGTCTCCAAAATCATTATAAGAAGATTGAGATTTTGGGATACGAGTCATCCACTCAAATTTATTGTTTCTGTCAACTTTAGCAACTAAAATATCATTGTATTTATAATAGCTATTGTAAGTAACTTCTTTCGTTCTAGGGTCAACGATACTGTCTGTCCACTCATTATAATGTTCAGCAATTAGTACCGGTTCGCCTGTACTAAGATATACCATTTCGCGTAATTTGTAATTATATATCTTTTCACGATTTTCCATTAGGTGCATTGCACGAAAATCACGCTCTTTTTTTCTTTCAATATTATGATAGGTTGTTTTGCGATCAATAGGCGCCCATTCCTTGGTTTTAAGATCCAATCTTTCATGAAAAACTCCCGAATATTCGCTTTTATTCTTTTTTGCCATGAAACCCATAACATCAACGAATTTGTCTGTTTCATTGACCCCAATCATCGCATCTTGAGGGATATATTTCTCTACGGTTACCGGAAAATTCTTTACTAGGCTCATTTCAACATCGTAAATGAGTACACTATATTCAAACACTTCAGGACCTCTACGTTTTCTACGTTTTTTTTCTTCAGGTTTTATTTTTGAAAGCATTAAGATGTTCTGATTTTCCATTACAATATATTGGATGATTTTAAACTCACGGTCAACCAATGGTAGCTTGATGGTTTTGTTCAAAACTTCTGACAAATCTGAATTATACATTTTGAGGAAAAACGGTTCTTCATTATATTTCTGGAAAGGACGATAATAATGGACAAACATGAGTTCGCCATTAGCAGTTAAATCAACTTCAAAGTCAACCACAATGTTTTGATTGGTTAATCGACCGATAGGTTTACTTTCTCCAACAATTTTTCCTGCTTTATTGATATATTGTGCATATAGGGTTTTTTGCTTAATTGACTCATTGGTTACAGTCGTAAACATAATGAGTTTCTCGTTAATGTAAAACATTTCAAGAAATTCAGCTTGGACCCCACCCACAGAAGGAAGAATCATACGATTACAACTCTCTTTTACCAAATTGTCGGCATTCCAAAATTCCAACCAAATATTGTTTTCGTAATCTGTTTTTAAAACATAAAATCCGGTATCGTCAGCACCAACCATTTTTTGGTAGGTCTCTCCTTTTTCAAGTTTAACTTTTTGATCGACACCAAAATCTGATTTCAAAGGCTGTGCGGTGCTTACTGCTGTCAGGACTATAAGGCCAATTAATAAAGATACTATACGTTTCATAATTTTAGAGGTTTATTTTCCAGTTAATTTGCTAAAATATTAATAATTTTTCACATTTCGAACAGCTAAAGGAATAACCTTGCTTATTTGTTGCGAAATTTATTTGCTAATTGCCCGCAAGCAGCGTCCACATCAGCTCCTCGGCTTCTTCTTAATTTTACAATCAGATTTCTGGTTTCAAGGAATTTTATGAATTTTTGTGTTGATTCATCTGTGCTTTTTGCAAATCCAAGGCCTGAAACCGGATTGTATTCAATTAAATTAATTTTGCAGGGAGTAATTTTTGTAAATTCAGCAAGCTCCTTCGCATGAATTTCCTGATCGTTAATGTTTTTAAGTAAGAGATATTCATAACCAATTCGATGATTTGTTTTGCTGTGGTAGTATTGCAAAGACTCTGCCAAAACCTGTACAGAGTATTTGTTGTTAATTGGCATAATATGGCTTCGTAACTTGTTGTTTGCGGCATGTAGGGATATTGAAAGTTTGATTTTTATCCCATCATCTGCCATTTTTCTTATTTTGTCAGCTACACCAGCTGTGCTTAATGTAATGCGCCGCGGGCTTATTGCTAATCCATCTTCACCAGTTAAAAATTGCACTGCCGTTTTTACCGCATCATAATTATCAAGTGGCTCGCCCATACCCATAATGACAACATTGCTTAATCCTGTATTATAATGTTTTTTAGAAATAAGGTTTAATTTATAAACCTGTAAATAAATCTCTCCTGCACTGAGATTTCGGTGAAACCCCAGCCCAGCCGTTGCACAGAATTTGCATCCCATACGACAGCCAACTTGTGTGGAAATGCAAGCTGTAACTCGTTCCTTAGAAGGTATTAGAACACCTTCAATAAACTCATTATCATACAGACTGAAACCAACTTTTACTGTACCATCTTTGCTGCTTTGTGTTGTAATTAAATGAAGCTTCGACAATATGAAATCTGATTTCAAGGCATCCCTTAATGATTTTGATAGATTCGTCATTTCATCAAAACTTTCAACAGGTTGTTTCCATAGCCAATGCATTATTTGCTTTGCACGGAAAGCCTTCTCTCCGTGTGAAACTAACCAAGTCTTTAACCTGTCAGATGATATATTTCTTAAGTCAAGTTTTTCCATTAACGAGAGTTTAAGTGTTTTAATGTACAAAATTAATTGATAATTATTAAATTTGGCGCAAAATAAAATTTATTTATTAAAAATAATATTATGAAACGATTATTAAGTGTATTATTAATTATCAGCCTATCAGTTTCTAGTTTTCGTGCTGTTGCTGATGAAGGTATGTGGTTATTGTCCATGATTGGGAAAAATTATGAGGAAATGAAGGAAATGGGTTTGAAACTCAGTCCTGAAGATATTTATTCTATTAACCAAGCGTCGTTAAAAGATGCAATTGTCGGTTTAGGAAATGATGGTGCACCTTTTCGCCATTTTTGTACCGGAGAACTTATTTCTGATAAAGGATTGATGTTGACAAACCACCATTGTGGGTATGGTATGATTCAAAAACATTCTTCAGTTGAAAACGATTATCTTAAAGATGGTTTTTGGGCAAAATCCTTGGATGAAGAATTAACAAATGAAGGTATTACTGCTTCAATCTTGGTGAGTATGAAAGATGTTACTGATCAAATTGCTAGTGAACTTGATGATGAAATGACAGAAAGTGAACGAAACAAGAAAATTCAAGAATTATCATCAAAAATTACAGGTGCTGCTGAAGAAGGAACAGATTATTCTGCTCAAGTGGCCACTATGTTTGATAATAACCAGTTTTTTCTTTTTGTATATACTATTTATAAAGATGTTCGTCTTGTTGGTGCACCACCTGAAGATATGGGAAAATTTGGTGGAGATACTGATAACTGGAGTTGGCCAAGACATACTGCGGATTTTTCAATGTTTCGCGTTTACACTGGTCCTGATGGAAAACCGGCAAGCTACAGCGAAGATAATATTCCATTGAAACCCAAACATCACCTCCCAGTTTCTTTAAAAGGAATTGATAAAGAAGATTTTGCAATGATTCTTGGATTTCCAGGCGGAACCGACCGCTACATGACCTCTTACGGATTAAAAGAAACGATGGATATCACAAATAATTGGAGATATGAGATTCGTGATGTAAAATTGAACGCTATGCGTGAAGATATGAATGCAGACCCTAAAATAAAATTGCAGTATGCTTCTAAATACGCACGGTGTGCAAATTATTGGAAATACTCCTTTGAGCAAAATGTGGCTTTACGGAAATTAAATACTATGGCACAAAAACAAAATGTTGAAGAAAAATATCAAGCTTGGGCAGATAATATTCGTACAGATAAATATAGGAATGTACTTACTACCATTGAAAACGCGTATGAATCACGCAAAGAAGAGGCGTATGCACGTCAGTTTTTACTCGAAGCCTTACTTACCGGTCCGGATTTAACAATTTTTGCATTTCAATCAACAAGCTTTCTGAGACAACTTCAAAATGAAGACATTAGCGAAGAGCTAAAAGCGAAAGCAATTGAAGCAATGAAAGAAAGTGCAAAAGAATTTTACAAAGATTATAATGCAGAAACAGAACAAAAAATGCTTGCAGCGCTTTTTAGTTATTTTGGAGAAAATGTTGATGAGAAATATTATCCAGAAACTTATGCTGAGACACATAAAAAATACAAAGGTGATTTTGACAAATGGGCTATGAAAATGATTGAGAAAGAGAAAACTATTTTTGCAACAGAAGAAAGTATGATGAGTTTTCTTGAAAACCCTAAAGCGAAGAAACTAGAAAAAGACCCTATGTATAAAATGGCAATGTCTGTATTGAGAAAATATCGTGAGGTTTCTGGTGAAATGAATATGAAATCTGAAGGACTTGAGCGTGCTCGCAGATTGTTTGTTGAGGGATTAATGAATATTAATAGCGAACAAGACTGGTATCCTGATGCAAACTCAACCATTCGATTAACTTATGGAAAAGTTGATGGATACGTTCCCCGTGATGCCGTTTATTACGAATATTCAACAACCATGGAGGGTATTTTGGAAAAAGCAGATCCCAAAAGTTATGAATTTGATATTCCAAAACAATTAAAAACCTTGGCTGAAGCAAAAGATTACGGTATGTATGCTAATGAAAATGGAGAATTGCCAGTTTGTTTCATTACAGATAATGATATTACCGGTGGAAACTCTGGTTCTCCTGTCATTAACGGAGAAGGTCATTTAATTGGAACTGCTTTTGACGGAAACGGCGAAGCTATGAGTGGAGATATTGAGTTTGAAGACAATATGCAACGTTGTATTAATCTTGATGTGCGTTACACATTATGGATTATTGATAAATTTGCAGGAGCATCTAATTTAATTGATGAGATGACAATAATTAAATAATACCAAATTAATTTTAAACAAAAAAAGCAGACCGACTCGGTCTGCTTTTTTTGTTTTATAAAGTCAATGTTTACATCATGCCCGGCATGCCACCCATTCCTGGAGCTCCGCCGCCACCCATAGGAGCATCGTTTTCTTCTTCGATATCGGCAATGACACATTCAGTTGTCAGTAACATGGCTGCGATTGAAGCAGCATTCTCGAGGGCAACTCGAGCAACTTTAGTAGGGTCAATTACACCAGCTTCGAACATGTTAACATATTCATCAGTGCGGGCATTGAAACCAAAATCACCTTTTCCTTCTTTCACTTTCTGAATAACAATGGAACCTTCAACCCCTGCGTTTTCTGAAATAATTCGCATTGGCTCTTCCAGTGCGCGACGTACAATTGCAACCCCTGTGTTTTGATCTTGATTGTCTAATTTTATGTCCTTTAATGTTTCAATTGCACGGATGAAAACAACACCGCCACCGGGAATAATGCCCTCTTCAATAGCAGCACGCGTTGCGCTTAAGGCATCTTCCATGCGATCTTTTTTCTCTTTCATTTCAACTTCTGATGCCGCACCGACATAAAGTACTGCAACTCCACCAGCAAGTTTTGCAAGGCGTTCTTGAAGTTTTTCTTTATCGTAATCCGAAGTCGTGCTTTCAATTTGTTTGCGGATTTGAGAAACACGAGACTTGATTGCTTCTTTATCACCACTACCGTTAACGATGGTTGTGTTTTCTTTGTCAATTGTGATTTTTTCGCAACGTCCGAGCATATCAATTGTGGCAGCATCTAATTTCATTCCTTTTTCTTCGGATATCACAGTTCCTCCGGTTAATACAGCAATGTCCTCAAGCATTTCTTTACGGCGATCACCAAATCCTGGAGCTTTAACGGCTGCTACTTTTACCGTGCCTCTTAGTCGGTTAACAACAAGTGTTGCAAGCGCTTCACCTTCAACATCTTCACTTATTATCATTAATGGTTTGCCTTCTTGAGCAACCGGCTCTAAGACTGACATTAAATCTTTCATTGATGAAATTTTCTTGTCAGTTAAAAGAATGTATGGGTTTTCAAGCACAGCTTCCATTTTTTCGCTGTCAGTAATAAAATAAGGAGAAATGAATCCTCTGTCAAATTGCATGCCTTCAACAACTTCAACAAGAGTTTCTGTTCCTTTTGCTTCTTCAACAGTGATAACTCCTTCTTTTTTCACTTTATTCACTGCTTCTGCAATGAGTTTTCCAATGGCCTTGTCTCCATTGGCAGAAACCGTGGCAATTTGCTCAATTTTCTCGCTGTTCTCTCCAACTTCTTGTGATAAGGTTTTAATATGTTTGATTACGGCTTCAACAGCAGTATCGACACCTCGTTTTAAATCCATTGGATTTGCTCCGGCAGTTACATTTTTTAATCCTACTTGAATAATAGATTGTGCAAAAACGGTTGCAGTAGTTGTTCCGTCACCTGCATCGTCATTGGTTTTTGAGGCAACTTCTTTTACCATTTGTGCACCCATATTTTGGAAACTGTCCTCTAATTCAATTTCTTTTGCAACGGTTACGCCGTCTTTTGTGACTTGGGGAGCTCCAAATTTCTTGTCTATTACAACATTACGTCCTTTTGGACCTAGTGTTACTTTTACTGCATCAGCAAGTGCATCAACACCTTTTTTAAGTTGATCTCTTGCATCAATGTCATACTTCATTTCTTTTGCCATAATTCAAATATTTAAATTAATCTGTTATTATTATTTATTTTAAAATCTGACTGCTGTCTTACGAATTTTGTGCCAAGCAAATAAAGTACATGTTTTCTGACAAAATTTCACTTAGGATAAGTTGTTTTAAATGATAACGGTTTTTTTTGTGTCAAATTGGCAGGATTTGGTTCAAAAAACAATTGGAGATACAAATAATTGCATCCCCAATTGTTTCGGCTTGTACTTAATCGATTATTAATTTACAATTTCATTGAAAACAATAAATTGATTGTCTCTAAAAGTAAATACTTTCCAAATTGTACCACGGTCATTTTCTTTAATGTTAATTGTCTTAGCCAATCTGTTTTCAACGTAAACTCGAACTACGGCTTCTGATTTTGAAAGCCTGCGAGAGTTTGTTTGTCCGCGATTGATGTAATCAAAAACAAGATAGGAATAGTTGTCGTCTTCGTTGACATCATTAATTGTTATTGTTTCCGGACCAAATCCGTTTCTATCATCACGGTCTAAACGAGCGGTGCCGTCTGCCGACACGCGATCATTACGATATGAAATATGATATTTCCCTTTATTCATTAAATGAGCATCTAAATCTCGTGGGTGTCTTGACCAATCGAGGACAATACGCATGCTGCCAATATCTAAAATAGGGGAAACAGAAAATCGGTTTCGGAAAATAGTTAGAGCACGAACTTCAAATTCATATACGGCTGAAATAAATCCTTCACAGGAAAATTTAGCCGGATAATTTCCATCCTTTTCAATTTTAGGAAAACGGACTTTTCCTTCGTAATCAGTAGCGTATTTTATTTCATCGATAATAACTTGTGCGCCGGGAACAGGTTCTCCATCTTCTGCATTAAAAAAACGAAGCGTCATTTGATCGCCTTCTTCCTCCTCAAAAGCATCGTCAAATTTATCTTCCATTGTGTTAAATTTGTCCTCAATATCTTCTTGTGCAGATAGCCCGTAACCCAAGGTTCCAACTGCAAAACAAAGTAGTAGTATGTGTTTCATAATATGATTTTTATTTAGTTAAAGATACTTTCTTTTCCCTTTAAAGCAAAATCAATGCCAAATAGATAGTCTATTTTGAACAATTTATTGGTTTTGTCTGTTATGATAATGAAGTTATTTTAAAACGTTATAAATAAATAATATGATTACTGATAAAATGAAAGATTGTCAATTTCCCGCATTGGGATATGACTATAAAGCGTTAGAACCTAATATTGATGCTCAAACTATGGAGTTTCATTACACAAAACACCACAATGGTTATTTTACCAAAATGCAAAATGCGGTGAAAGGCACTGAGTTGGAAGAAAAAACATTTCTTGAGGTATTGAAAAATATCAGTAAGTATCCAGTTGTCGTAAGAAACAATGGTGGTGGACATGTGAATCATGCTATGTTTTGGCAAAGCATGAGTGCCAATGGTGGAGGAAAACCAAAAGGGAAACTGTTCGATGCAATTGAAAGTCAATTCGGAAGTTTTGATGCGTTTACTGAAAAATTCAATAATGCAGCTGCAACACGTTTTGGCTCAGGTTGGGCATGGTTAATTGTGAAAGATGATAAAAGCCTTGCAGTTACCAGTACTCCAAATCAAGATAATCCATTAATGGATGTTGCCGACGAAAATGGAATGCCTATTCTCGGATTGGATGTGTGGGAACATGCCTACTATTTGAAATATCAAAATAGACGTCCCGATTATATTTCTGCATTTTGGAATGTTGTTGACTGGGATGTGATTGAAAAACGATATTTAGATTATATCAGTTAATTTTATAATAAGTTAATTCTCAGCTCAAAACCGGCTCTGTAATTTATTGCAGTGTCGGTTTTTTTATGGATATGGAATAATCGCCAATTGATCGACAAGCGAGTCAAGTCCTTTTTTTAGTTGTTTTTTCATGACAACTTTCATCATCATATTTATATCAGCATGAATTGTTAATCGTGCACGTGTGTCGTATGCCGATACTGAAATCAATTGAATCCAAAATGTAAACGGAAATACAGATCCATCATCAGATTGGATTTTTATGGTTTTAAACGGAATTCTTTCCACAATCTGTAATTTAATTGCTTGTCCTTTTAACTGAAAGTGACATCTATCCACATCTGATTCCCAGCCCTCCACATCAGCAGGGATTAATCTGTCAAAATTTCTAAAATCAGATAAAAATTGAAAAATTCGTTCATTGGCATTTTGAATTTCACCGATTTTACTGACAACTTTTAAGTTTCCCATGTCTTATTACTTTTTCCAATTTCCAGGATCTTGTCGCCAAGTTTTCAGGGTTTCTACATCTGAATTCTGTATGTAACCTGCTTCGGTTGCTGCCTCAATTAATGCATTGTAAGTGCTTAAGGTTGTGCATTTCACGTCTTTATCTTTAAAATTTGATGCAGCAATGTCAAATTCATAGGTAAAAATGGCAATCATACCCACTACTTCGCAACCTGCTTCTCGCAGTGCGTCAACAGCTTTTAAGCTACTTCCACCGGTTGAAATCAAATCTTCAATTACTAAGACTTTTTGTCCGGCTGATACCACACCTTCAATTTGATTTCCTAATCCATGTCCTTTCGAAGATGAACGAACATAGGCAAATGGTTTATTCATGACATCGGCAACCAATGCTCCATGTGCAATTCCGCCAGTTGCAACTCCAACTACAACATCAAAATCATTGAAATTTTCGTTTGCATTTTCCACAAAAGCATCTCTGATAAAGGTTCGAATTGTCGGATATGACAGTGTTTTGCGATTGTCGCAATAAATTGGGCTGAACCATCCTGATGCCCATGTAAAATGGTTTTGTGGCTCAAGTTTTATTGCGTTAATTTGCATTAAATAATTTGCAATTTGTTTTGCAGTATTTTTCATGATATGATTAAAATTTATTTCAAAAATCGATTTATTTCCATTACAAAGGAAAAACTGAAGGGTGAAACTTCAGGCTTTCAGGCCATTTCGATGAACGAAGTTGGCGACCTAAAAATACAGATTAATCGCTTTACTGCAAACAATCAGGTAAAACATTTAAACATTTTCGGTACATCGCCTGAGCGAGGTCTTGCATTCTTACAAACAATTTTCGACCCAGTAACAGCGGCAGGCGGGATTGTGTCCATAAGTAATGGATTAAGATTGTTTATTTTTCGTAATGGAAAATGGGATTTGCCAAAAGGAAAAGCAGAAAAAGGAGAATCTCCTGAAATATGTGCTTTGCGGGAAGTTTCTGAAGAATGCGGCATGGACATCAATGCCTTGAGCATTCAAGAGCCTATTGGAAAGACCTATCATATTTATAAACAAAATCAAAAGACATATTTAAAAACAACCCATTGGTTTGGGATGATGTATAGTGGTAATACAGAGTCGCTTGAACCACAATTGGAAGAAGGGATACAACGATGTGTTTGGATAGATAAAGAAACGATTCTTCCTTTAATGAAAAACACCTATGATTCGATTCAAAATTTTTTAGAAACGATTGGATTGGTTGAAACAAATTAATGTTTCACATATCGAAAGAAATAATTTTCAAAATGTTCAATTGGCGAAGGTGCTGGTGAAAAAATGAATTTTCCTTGAGGGTCAACAAGATAATACATCGGGAATGTCTTAAGTTCCCATGCTTTTTTAATTTTTTCGGGATTGTCAGGAAAAACAACATTAAAAGGAATATCTAAATGTTTTAAACGATTTATTGCCTTGTATTTATCCTCATCAAACAAAACCATAATCACCTCAAAATCACCATTGTGTTTTATTGCTTGCTCAATTAATGGAGCAATTTCCTCCTGACAAGTTGTAAGCTCTGTTTGATAAAAAGCCACATATAAATAACGATTTTTCAAATCAGAAATATTTCCTTTTTCTCCGTCAATTGTTGAAAAACTAAAATCTGGTGGGTAAGTGCCTTTTGCAAGATGAGTAAGTGATTCAATGACATTTTTTGCCGCAATTCGATGTTCAGGATAGTTTGAAAAATCAGCAATTGAATCTAGTGTTATTAATATGGGTTGTTTTTTAAAGTTGTCACCTAAATAGGCATCTCGAAGTCCTTTTATCATAACATATTCACGCAGTGCTTGATTATCAAGCTCAAACATTCTACTAAGTACTTTTGAAATTGCATGAGGGCTTTTTGCTAAATTGACAGCCTTGAGCAATTCTTTTCCATCAGGACGTAGCAGAAACCGGTCAAAATAATTTTCAAATAATTCTTTAAATAAAAATATATAAGCAGGGTTTTGATAATGCACTACATCTTGTCTGAAATATTGATTGATTGTAAATCGATGGTTGCGTTCGTAGGCAATACGTCTTAAATTTGCAAAGCGAAACTTTTTCCACGCATTAAAATAACTGTTTTCATGATAAGAAAAATCCTGTTTTAAACTATCAATATAAAACTCCACACCAGAATCTCTTCCTCCGGCAAGGAAATCTAATAAATGGGTATTGAGATAATCATTGTACAATCGGTCAAATCGATTAATCAAATAATTTAAGTCGGTTTTATCTTGTCCTTTTATCCCTGCCATTAATAAAATTGGGTTAAAAAAGGGATTATAAATTTCAGCATTTGTTTTCTCAACATAATCAGGAAAAACCAAGTCATAATTCCCATTGGGTTCTGCAACAAACCATATTTTATAAATACCAACCAGCGTAAATACAGGAGTAGTATCCGCGATTTCAAACTGTTTGTCAAAGATTCCATTTGAATCCAAGCGAAGCGTAAAGAGTGTGTCCGTTTTTTCTGTCAGTAAGTCGCTATAATGATAAAACACTAGCTCAAAATTTGCATAATCTTCTGCTGTCCCGTGAATACGGGTTGCTTTGAGATTTTGAAATATTAAAATTACTGCAAACAATAATATAATATGTCGAAAATTTAGCTTCATGGATTTGCTAAGATAGTATCATTTTTAATAACTCTATGTCTTAAAAAATATTGTTTTATAAAGCTGTAATAAAAATCATGCCGTATTTTTAGTAAGTATGAGACGAGTATAAAGTTTGTAAAGTTTTTATGTAATTTTTGCCAATCTTTATCATGGTTTTCTAAAAAATGTAACGATTGCAATATGAAATTTTGGGCATTTTGAAATTCCAATTTTTCAATTTTCCACACCGTTTTATTTTGTTAATTCGCTCATATTTGCCACTTTTTGCCCATTTTTTATATTGCGTGTTAGCAATATTACTTTCTTTTCTTAGAGTTTAAATATTCAACCAATTCGTAAACTTTTGTTACTGGATTTTGTTTATGAAAATCTAAATTTTCTTGTGCTTTAAACAGTTTTTTAGCTCGTTCAATTGCTTTAGCTTGACAAGAATCTTCATCACTCAACAATTTACTATAAATTGTTTTACAAAAATCATAAGCTTTTCCAGTTTTCTCATAATTAAGATTCCATTTATCACTTAAAGCTTTGTAGTAAAATTTCCTATGATTTTCTTGATCATTATATTGATAATGCAGATAAAACCAAACTTCAAATGCATCATTTGAATATGCAATATTATATCCTTTTGCCTCTCCACTTTTTATTGCATTATCAAAATCAGAGAATTTCTTTTCTCCTTTTTTTATATCCATATCAAAAACACACCAAATCTCGTCATATTTTATCGTTCTTTCTTTGACAATACTTTCAGTTGATTCAATTAATTTCTGCTTGCTTTGACCTCCTAAATCGACAACTTCAACTGTAAGGGTTAAAACAGGAAAAGATTCAAAGTATAACTTTTCAGTTTGACCCTCACCAACGATTAAAATAATCTTATTGGTTTCTTTCGTTTCAATCTCATAGGTAGATGGTTTAACCTTTTTCAACCAAGCCTTTTTTCTGTCAGTCACTTTTATGGCTTTAGTCTTTTTAGGCATTAGCTTCAAAATTAAAAAGTTTATTAAAATCACCTAGGAATGGGATTGCTCCATATTTCCCTTGAATATAATCTTTTTCAAATGAAGCATTATTTCTAATCCCTTTAAATTGTACTAATGAATAAAGATGACTAGCACCATATTTATCTTTTTCTACAAATTCAATTTGGTCTCTTCTTAGAGAATCGGCTGACAATAAATTTGTATCATGTGTCATAAAAATTAATTGGGAAGCTTTGTTTTTCTCAGAATTAAATAACTCAATTATTTTTTTTGTCAACAAAGGGTGAAATCTAGCATCAAACTCATCAATAATTAAAGGTCTTCCTTCCTTAATAGCTTCATATACAAAAGGACTCAGCTCAAAAAGTTTTAGAGTACCTTCTGATTCAATCATTCTGAAAGGAAGTGGTACATTTTCTCTGAAATTTAATTCACTGTCAAATTTTTGTCTGGCTGAGATTAAAACTCTTGGTTTGTTTTCTTTAATTTCATTTTTTGTTTCCTCATCTAAATCGGCAGGTAAATCTTCTGAATTTATTTCAATTGTTGCTACATCCTGAATTCCAGTATCGCCATATTTTAAAAAGTTCAATATGTAATCTTTCATAGTATCGTCATTCAATGAATCTCCAGCGTATTCATATAAACCTTGATGACCAAGACCATTAATAACAAAAATTGAAGCGATATTATTCACAATGAGTTTGGATAGTTTTCCGAATCCTAATGATGAGATACTAGAAAGAAATAAAGAATTACCTCTGAAAATTTCATTATCTGATGGTTCATCATCAAATAGACTCATTAACTTATTTCCCTCACTGAAATTTGTTTTATCAATTTCAATAATCTTTTGATTTTCTCGAATGAAATAAGGTAGTTCACGTTCCTTTGGTCTAGCAAAAAGCCATTCTGATTGAATTTCTTTTTCATCTGCTTCAAATCCATATCTATACCTAACGTTATCAATCCAAAATATTAATTGAAAAAAACTAGGTTCATCTTCTGTTTCCGTACTGAATCTAAAAGGTTCTATTAAATCTAAAACGTCTTCATCCTTAACTGAATGTTTAATAATGCGAATAAAAGTTACAAAAGCTTTTACAATATTACTCTTTCCACACGCATTGGCCCCGTATATTGCTTTTGATTTAAGAAATGAAGCATCTTTGTATTTAGAATCTGTAATAATATTGCTTTCATCAATAGATTTATATTTTGATTTTATTTTAGCGGATGTAAGATTTAAGGTTTGAATATCCTTAAATGACCTGAAGTTTCCGAAACTAAATTCTTGAATAATCATTTTTTCTTATTTTAATATATGTATTTATTTTGCAAATATACATATAAGAATTGAATTGTTCAATTGCACGGTGCTTTTTTTTAGTATTACACTCAACGTGTAAATAAACGCAAGCCCATTGTGTTTATTTACATTATACCCATAGCTGCCTTATTTGTAAGATGCTGATATCGTAGGATATAAAAACATGATTGCATTTTGTTATTAGTTTTTTTAATTGATACAATTATATCTTAATATCTTTCTGCTCTTAATTTTTTATCGGACAAGCGTAATTCTTTATTAAAAAAATAACAGCATTCACGTATATTATCATTATTTTCACGTCAAATTTATTTGCATATGGATTACATACTCAAAGCAGAAAATGTGACAAAGCAATATGCCGGTCATAAAGCATTAGACAATGTAAGTCTATCTGTTCTCAAGGGGAGTATTTATGGCTTACTTGGTCCGAATGGTGCAGGAAAAACCAGTTTTATTCGCATTTTAAATCAAATTACTAGTCTCGATGGCGGGAAAATTGAATTGATGGGTGAGCCGCTTAACGGAAAACATATTCGAAACATTGGGTATTTACCTGAAGAACGTGGATTATACAAAAAAATGAAGGTCGGGGAGCAAGCCATGTATTTAACTCAACTTAAAGGTTTAAGCAGAGTTGATGCTGCAAAGCGCTTAAAATATTGGTTTGAAAAATTTGGAATTGAGTCTTGGTGGAATAAAAAAGTGGAAGAGTTGTCGAAAGGAATGGCGCAGAAGGTACAGTTTATCACAACCGTATTGCACGAGCCGGAATTGTTGATTTTTGATGAACCATTTTCCGGATTTGACCCAATTAATGCAAATTTGATGAAAAATGAAATTCTGGAGTTGCGTGATAAAGGGGCAACTGTAATTTTTAGTACGCACAATATGTCATCCGTTGAAGAAATTTGCGATGATATTGCCTTAATCAATAAATCAAAAATTGTTGTTGAGGGAAATATCGATACTATTCGTAAACGCTATGCTCCTGATGTTTATGAAATTATTTTTGATGGGGAGTTTACAAATCCCGATATGGCGATGACTTCCGATTATGAAATCATGGAAATTAAGCCATTAAACGGAGAAACAAGTATTCGTTTAAAACGCTTAAACGATAATTTTTCCGCCAATGATTTAATCAAATTTTTATTGCCCAAAGGGGAGCTGAAATCTTTCAGACAGATTATACCAAGTATGAATTCTGTCTTTATTTCTTTAGTTGAAGGAAGCGACGAACCTGTAAATAATCTGAGCCATGAATAGAACTAGCATTATTATAAGACGAGAATATTTGAGTCGAGTTAAAAAGAAGACTTTTATTATTATGACCATACTGGGGCCGATATTGTTTGCGGCTTTAATGATTGTTCCGGTTTGGTTAGCACAAATTAAAGATACCGAGGAAAAAACCGTTGCAATTTTGGATGACTCATTTTTATTTGTTGATCAGTTTGAGGACAGCGAGTATTTGAAATACGAATATCTCCAAAGTATGGATGTTGATGCTGCACTTGAGCTAATGAAGCAAAACGATTATTATGCTGTGCTTTATATTCCACAGAATATTGTGAGTACAGGGCATAGCAGTGCAATGATGTATTCATATAAACAGCCGGGTTTAGCAGTTCAGATGGAAATGCTTAATCACATGGAGAAGTGCATTAAAGATGCGAAACTTCAAATTAAAGGGAAAGAGCTTGGTGTTGAAAAAGAAGTACTTCGCAATGTGATTAAAGCGGTGGAAACTAATGTCGATATAAAAACACGTATCATTAATGATGATGGAGAACAAAAAAGTACGAGTACAGAAATTGCCATGATTATCGGTTATATTTCCGGATTCCTGATTTACATGTTTGTATTTATGTATGGATCTCAGGTTATGCGTGGTGTGATTGAAGAAAAATCTAACCGAATTGTGGAAATCATAGTTTCGTCTGTACGCCCGTTTAAACTTATGATGGGAAAAATAATTGGAATTGCATTGGTAGGTTTAACACAATTTATTTTATGGATTATATTAACGTTTGGGATTGTGACAGCTGCACAATTTATTTTGCTTGATGATGTAAAAGGGTTTCAACAATCACCACAGATGGAGCAGCTTATATCCTCAAATTCGCAAGTTGGTGATAATGCAATTCAAGATCAATTTTCTGGCAAAATAGAGGAAGCGCTCAATGCTCTTTCTTCAATAAACTTCCCCTTACTTATAGGTGCCTTTTTGTTTTATTTTCTTTTCGGATATTTATTGTATGCCGGGATGTTTGCTGCGGTGGGTGCAGCAGTTGACAACGAGGCAGATACTCAGCAGTTTATGCTGCCAATATCACTGCCACTTGTCTTGGGTTTAATTGTGATGTTTTCCGTTATTAATAGCCCGGAAAGTAGTTTGGCATGGTGGTTTTCAATGATTCCATTTACATCACCAATTGTTATGATGGTGAGAATTCCATTTGGAGTACCCGTTTTTGATCTGGTTTTATCATTTTCTATATTAATTCTTAGTTTTATCTTTATGGTATGGTTATCAGGAAAAATTTATCGCATAGGAATTCTGATGTACGGGAAAAAGGTGAGCTATAAAGAATTATGGAAATGGATTCGTTATTAAAACTAATATGAAACTTGCCAGTATTGATTTAGGAACCAATACCTGTAATTTGAGTATTGCAGAGTGGTCGCCCCATAAGCTTAAAGTAATTCATGCTGAGAAGCAAGCAATTAAACTTGGGGCAGAAGGTTTTCCAAACGGGAATATTTCTGAACCGGCAATTCAGCGAGTACTTAGTGTATTGACAAAATATAAGAAAATCGTTGATCAGTTTAAAGTTGAAAAAACACAAGTGTTTGCCACCTCAGGCGTTCGAAATGCTAAAAATCAGCAAGAAATAATATCGCGAGTTAGAGCCCTTACCGGATATCAACTCAATATTATTTCAGGAGAACAAGAGGCGGAGTTTATTTATCTTGGAGTTCGGCAGGCTGTTCCTATGGACGAGAAGCCATATTTGCTGCTCGATATTGGCGGAGGTAGCAATGAAATACAAATTGCTAGCATGGAAAAAGTTTATTACCGCAAATCATTTGATTTGGGAATTGCACGCTTATTGTTGAAATTTCAACCATCTGATCCACTTACCGAACAAACTATTAATGATATCCGAAATTATTTGTCGATTGAAATGAAGGAATTAGTTTCAATTGTTGAAAAATATCAACCAAAAGTACTTATAGGATCGTCTGGAAGTTTTGATACTTTTGCATCTATGTATATCCATAAAGCCGGTTTAGTTGGGACATACAAACATGTTGAGTGGTATGAAATACCTCGGGATTATTGGCTTGAAATATCTCAAAGCTTAATACAGAAAACCCGTGAAGAACGATTGAAAATACCCGGAATGGAAGCTATGAGAGTAGAAATGATTCCATTAGCTTCGGTTTTTACAGAATTTTTGATAAATTTGTTCCAGATTAGAGTGTTAATTCGTTCGGCTTATGCTTTAAAAGAAGGAGTTTTCCAATCCATGGCAAGAAATTTGCTTGATAACTAATTAAATTTGAAAATATTTTGTTTATGAAACGCTTATACACTATCGTAATTGCACTGCTCACAATTCTTCTCACAATGAATGTGAATGCACAGGAGAAACAATTTAAAGTGAGTACAATTGCTTTTTACAATCTTGAAAATTTGTTTGACACAATTAATGACCCAGACATTTATCTTAACGATGAGTTTACTCCAGAAGGAGATAAAAACTATAATACCAAAGTTTACGAAGAAAAATTGGAGAGATTATCTTCAGTAATTATAAAAATTGGTGCAGATTTGTCAAAACTTCCGCCTGCTGTTGTTGGAGTTTCAGAGATTGAAAATGCAACTGTTTTAAAAGATTTGATTAATAAAACAGATCTGAAAAAATATGGATATGATTATGTCCATGTTGATGGTCCAGATGAACGTGGGGTTGATGTTGGTTTTTTATACCGTACGTCTGTCTTTGAAGTAACAGATTATAAATCAATTTCTTTGACATTTGATTTCGACAAGAAAGATAAAACCAGAGATCACTTGTTGGTTTCCGGAAATTTTGATGGTGAATTAATGCATTTTATTGTTAATCACTGGCCATCGCGTCGTGGTGGAGAAAAAGCGAGCCGTCCGAAACGTAATGCTGCCGGGGATAAAACTCGTGAAATTGTCGATAGTTTACAACTATTAGATAAGGATGCAAAAATTGTTGTTATGGGTGACTTTAATGATGATCCGGTAAACGAATCATTAAAAGAACATTTACGTGCAAAACGTAAAAAATCTGAATTGAAAAAGGGTGATTTATTCAATCCTTATGCTCAGCTTTTTCGTGATGGCGTTGGCTCTGGTGCATATCGTGACAAATGGAATCTTTTTGACCAAGTGATTATTAGTCAGGGTTTAGCCTTGGGTGAGCCGAATACATATAAGTATCATAAGGCTCAAGTATATAATAAAATCGAACTTACGCAGCGTGACGGTCGGTTTAAAGGTTACCCATGGAGAACTTATGTTGGGGATACCTATATGGGAGGATATTCTGACCATTTTCCCGCTTACATTTACATAATTAAAGAAATTAAAGAATAGTATATGTTCATTTTTTACAAACGATTTGTTTTTACAATGGCAGGCATTTTGTCTGCCATTCTTGCCACTGCACAAATTCCAGCAGGGTATTACGATAGTGCTGATGGGCTTTATGGTGAAGATTTACAACAAGCACTGCATAATATTATTGATAATCATAATCCATTAAGTTATGGTGATTTATGGGACGCGTTTGTAGATACAGACCCAAGGCCGGATGATAGCAATTTAGTGTGGGATATGTATAGTGATGTTCCCGGTGGAACACCTTCGTATGATTTTACTTTTGGAAGTGATCAATGTGGCAATTATTCAGGCGAAGGATCTTGTTACAATCGTGAACATTCTTGGCCAAAATCGTGGTATAATGATGCATCTCCAATGTACACTGATTTAGTTATGCTTGTGCCTACTGATGGATACACGAATGGACAACGCAGTAATTTAGTTTATGGAGAAGTAAGTAGTGCAAGTTGGACATCAACTAACGGAAGTAAAAAGGGAAGTTCTGCTTTGTCATGGACAAATGAAACGGTTTTTGAACCCATTGATGGGTATAAAGGTGATTTTGCACGCATTTATTTTTATATGGCAACTCGCTATTATAATGAAGACGGAAGTTTCAACAGCAATGATATGGTTGATGGATCACAGATTAAGTCAGGAGCATTAGAAATGCTAATGACTTGGCATGAAAATGACCCTGTGAGTGTAAAAGAGCAGAACCGAAACAATGCTATTTACGATTGGCAGTATAATAGAAATCCTTATGTTGATAATCCTGAATTTGTAGAATATGTTTGGGGAGACCCACCAAATTCCAGTATCCCTGTTGTTTTACAAGATGCAAATATTTCCCCGAATCCGGTAAAGGATGTATTAAATTTAGAAATTTCTGTTTATTCCCCAAAGGGATATCAAGTGATTGTTTTTGATTATTGTGGAAAATCTTTGTTAAGAGAAACTACTATGCAGTCAGATTTTTCTGTGGATATTTCTAGCTTACAATCAGGAATTTATATGGTTAGGATTTCAGATTTAAGCAGTGGAAATACCATCACACGTAAAATTGTAAAGCAATAAAAATTTATTTTTTTATAAGCAATAGCTGCTTACCGGTGGGTTTTAATCCTTGCAAACTTCCGTTTAAGTTTGAGTATTGGTCGTTCAATAAGTTCATAACTAATTGCCGGAATAATAAGTGTTAATCCGGTTACGAGAATCATGTATATATACAAATTGTCGATTTCCCATTTCATCATAATTTTTTTCATGATAATGAGTAATAAGATGTTTCCGTACATGTAAATTCCGTAAGAGATTTTTCCAAAATAGTGGAAAATGCTATTTGGTTTTAGTATATGCCTGAATTTTGCATTGAAATTGTAATCTAGTAATAACATGCTTATTATAGCAATATAAAAGAATTTTTTAAAGCCTGCTAGAAAAACTGAGTTCCAATTCACAACTGGTTCAAAACAGAACACCCCAATTAAAACTACCCATAATAAAATACGGTAATATCGACTCAAATTTATTTCGAATGGTTTCTTTGCATAATAATATGCCCCGATTGCACCTATTATGAGTACATCCATTCTTGATATAGTATGCAAATACAATGAAAACCAAGGTCTGTCCATTGCCATAACCGTGTACATTCTGAAAGCAATGCTAATTATTATTAAGCTGATAAATACCTTCATCAAATGTTTTGTTGGAATAAATGCAATGATAAAAGGCCAAACAAGATAAAAATGTTCCTCTATACAAATTGACCAGAAATGTGCAAATGGGTATGTCCATTTTGTGGTATTTATTGCATGGAAATTATTGACAAATAAAATGTTTGCAAGATAATTTGGGCTATCGGCATTTACCCATGAAACAATAAATGGAGCAATTGCAATTAATAAGAAATACAAGGGCCATATACGTAGTGTTCGTCGAACGATAAAATTAAATATGTTAATTTTTCCGAAACGTTCTTTTTCTTTTATTAGGATATAAGTAATTAAAAAACCACTTAAAAGGAAGAAAACATCAACGCCGATTTCAAAGTTTTTGAGCATCTGATGAACTAGTTTTCCTCCCGGAGAAAGTGTCGTATAGGTTCCGTTAGATAATACTCCAATTTCTCCAAACCAACCTCTCCAAGCTTCATAGCCGTGGTAAATAATAATCATAAATGCTGCAATAAATCGAACGACATCCAGATATGGAAAATAAAACCGATTTGATGTATCTTGTGGAGTAGCCATAATTTTGTATGCTGCAATTATGCTTACAAAGATAGAGAAATTAATAGTTCATGAAAATTTTCCCGATGATAGATTTTTGTCTCATTGTTATGCCATTTATTAATCACAATCGGTATTACTCCATAAAACGCGAGTGAAAATGGTGCGTCTCAATCACTTGGAGTAATTGTTTGTCCTTGGTTTTTAAGAATTAGCATATAGTTTTGATTGTTTGTGTACCAATGATATCCTAAAGAAAAAGGCAAATCTTGATGTTCGTAATCATCACTGCTGTATGTTTGTTTTAAATCTTGCTGAGTTAAGTTTTCACTAAAGTCGGCTATGGGTTTCACATATTTTCCGAAAAGGATAAAATTGTTGCTTGTTGTGTTAAAATATTTGAACGGGATACCCGTATCGTCTTGAAATAGGGCTTGCGTTTTATCAAGTAATATATTTCGAATGGTACTAAATGTACGGTAATGCAATAGGTAAGATGCAGATTTTATAAATCCATTCATCATATCCAAGCTTTCTAAATAGGGTTTCATTTCAGGGTTTTTTACAAATCCGTCATCAGAAATATCACAATAAAAATAAGTGAGCGTTTTTTCTTGTGTTTCTCCATTTTTGCGAAACGAAAACCTTACCCCACGAAAGGTCGTGTTAGGAATGTCGATAGTGTCCGGAATTACAGATAAGCTGCCGTCATCTTCTATTTCTATTGCCTCTACATTTAAAATCTCATGATCGGTTCGGGATAAAAATACATAAAATATCGGCAAAATACCTTCTATTTTTTCTCCTCTTATATCTGTTAACATGTTCTTTGTAATAAAGTATGAGCGCTTATAAATATCACGCAAAAAATGATCAATATTATGAAGATATCTAAGCTGTTCAGTCTCTGTTATGATATCAAAATCCGGCATTTGTCCGATTTTTTCATTTGCCAGAAAAATATAATCTTTAGCATTGGGAAATAAAGTGTAAGCATGCAGAAAATCTGGTCCTGAAAAGGCGTACAAAAGCCCAAGACTATCATTAATTTTATTTCTAAAATAATCAGATTCCTACTTTTGCATGGGTTGAAGTCTTTTTTCTTCAATCATATCCCAATTGTTATTAATTGTTATGGCGTAATTGTTCCATTCTGTTTCGGAAATACTAGTAGAATCATCGTCGTAATAAAAGGCTGTCCCACTAAGGTGATGAGCTGTTTTGTCGTGTTTGTTTGATGCAGTGATTGTCAGTGTATCTACACTTTCTGTTGTTTCTTTAACAGGAATACTGTCTGCTTTGTCTTGAGAGGTGCATGACACAGAAAGTACAATGGCAATAAGTGAAATCCATAAATGCTTCATGAGTTTTTATTTATTCAATCGTTTGTTTAATAAAATGCTGATGTAATACGTAATTCCACCGGCAATAAGAGTTAGGAGAATAGCAAAAAGAATGTTCGGTTTCATTTTCAGGAAAAAGATAATCATCCACCCGGTGAGAATAAGATAAATTGCTGGAGTAATGGGATATCCCCACGCTTTGTATGGTCGTTTGAGTTTTGGTTCGCGAACGCGTAACACAAAAACGCCGAGTACCGTCAAAAATGAGAAAATACTTAATAAAACAGAAGTAAATTCAATTAAATCGCTAAATGAAACAAACAGAATCATTGGTATGATTAGTCCGAGTTGAAATAAAATTGCCTGAGATGGCACTTTATTTCTGTTTCTCGTATTGAGGAATTTAAAAAGGCGCATGTCTTCACCAATTGCGGCACTAACGCGAGGACCTGCCCAAATCATAGAGCTGATTGCAGAAATAAGTGCAAAGGCAATTAATCCGGAAACGATGGCTACTCCGGTATGTCCGAATACATTTTGTGCGGCGACATTACCGACATCTTTTTGTGAAATCAAATCGCTAATAGGCGCAACATAAAGAAACATCATGTTGAGTAAAACATATAGCACTGCAACCAATGCAGTTCCAATAAATAATGATTTCGGAAGGTTTTTCCCCGGATTTTTCATGTCATCCACAATGTAGGCTGCGGCATTCCATCCCGAATATGCCAACATTACCCACACCAAGCTGCCTGCAAATGCCATGGTAAACATGTCGTTAATGCTTTGTTTGGTAGGTGCAAAGCTGATTTGAGACCCGTCTGTTAAAGAGAATCCCAGAATGATAAGTACAATAATTAAAATAATTTTAAAGACGGTGAAAAATTTCTGAAAGCGAGAAATTGCTCTTAAATTTTGCAGGTGAATTGCAGAAATTATTATGGAAATTCCGACAGCAATTATTTTTTCTTTGATTTGATTTGGGTCATCACCGCCTAGCATCCCAATTGAGTAATCCCCCATTGCCAGTGATGCCGCTGCAATTGGGGCGGCAAATCCAATCATGATGGATACCCATCCAGCAAGAAATCCTAAAAATGGATGGTAAATTCGAGAAAGGAAATTGTATTCTCCTCCATTACGGGGTAAACTTGCGCCTAACTCACCGTATGCAAAACTGCCAAATAGTGCAAGCATTCCTCCAATTGCCCATAGCATGATAATTGTAAAGCCGTGTTTTAGGTCTATTACCTGATACCCTAGGCTTGTGAAAACTCCTGTTCCCACCATATTTGCTATAACTACAGCAATTGCCGTTGACAATCCAATTTTGTATAAGTTTTGTTTGTTCATTCTACACAAATTAAACTATCCGCATCGTACTAAAAAAAAATGAAACTCAAAGATACGATTTAAGCCGATTTGAGCAAGTGCCTAAAACGGAATTCCTGTGTTGACAGATAATTTAGATGGTGTATAAATTAATCGGAAAAGATTTTATTAATCTCCTCTGTTTCAAAACCTCGTTGTGCCAAAAAGGCAAATCGCTTTTGTTTAGCAATCCAAGGGTCAGATTCTTTTTTTGCAAGTTGTTTTTGTTTGTTTTTAGCAAGTTCCCGTAAAATATTACGGTATTTATTCATGTCGATTTCGTTTAGGGCTTCATTGATGAGATTTTCTGAAATTTGCTTTCCGGATAGTGCATAACGGATTTTTATTTTCCCCCATTTTGATAAGTAGCATTTATCGTTGACAAAACTTTTGGCAAAGCGGGACTCATCAATAAAACGCTCGTCAATCATTGTGTCAGTGATAGTTTCGTGCAAGTGGGAGGGGATTTGCCATTGAAATAGTTTCTTTTGCAAATCATTTCGACATTTTTCTCCTCGCAGACAGTAACGTCTGGCTTTTTCGAGCATGGTTTTAAGTTGTGATACTTCCACAACTAGCTGATATTCATTTCAATTTTATATCCGTTATGGCGACGAATATTGGTGGCAAATCCTTGTTTGAAAATAAGATATTGCCCGCGAATTGCAATTAAATCTCCGGAAATTTCTTGAGAATCGTCAAAATGTTGTTGATAGATTTTAGAGAAATCATAACTCCCCGGATACATGATTTCGGTAATGCGATTATCTATGCTGAGGTATTGAGATAGTTCTTTAGGAAGTAGTGCAGTAAGCCTTGATTTTTCCGATTTTAAATCTATTTCAGATGGTGCTGATAAAAGCATTTGTTTCCATTGGGTTTTATCCGAAACATGATTTTTTAAAGCAACTTCAATGTCTCCGGCAAGTTTCCGATATGGTGTTTTCGCAAAGCGGATTGCTTTAGATGCTCCTTGGTCAATCCAGCGAGTAGGAACTTGTTTTGCTCTGGTTACTCCAACTTTTAAATTGCTGGTAATTGCCAGATATACATAATGTTCAACCAAGCTATTTCGTTTTGCCCATTCCATATCGCGGGAAATCCCTTCATGTGAGCGGTCCTTTTCAGGATGCAAAATGCCGACATCTGTTTGTGGCAGGCTCGTAAAACAACTATAACAATATCCTTGATGGAAAGATTTATTTGTTTTTGCACCGCAAGCAATGCAATTAATTTCGTTAAGAAATTTTAAATGGATTTTTCTGCCGATCAGCTCGTTCATATGGATTTTTTCTTGCCCGATGCGCAAGTAGTATTGCACAGGTTTTGCAAAATTTGTGTCCATTTTTAGAATATTTCCGCTGTATTGCATCGTCTTTAGGTTAAAACATCTGCAATTTAATGAAAATATTTCAGAAATAATTATTAATCCAGATATCCGCGTATAATTCCTCGTTTTGAATTTCTTACAAATAGGATGATTTCATCGCGTTCTTTTGTTGCTGGCATTTCGGCTTCAATATAGTCAATTGCTTGAGAACGGTTCATTCCGTTATGATATAGTTTTCGGTATATTTCCTGAATTTCATTAATTTTATCATTATCAAAATTGCGTCTTCGCAAGCCGATTGAATTAACACCGCTATAAGTTAGAGGTTCTCTTCCTGACTTTGTAAAGGGAGGAGTGTCTTTTCCAATTTTTGAGCCGCCTTGAATAATACAATGTGATCCGACATGCACAAATTGATGCACAGCAGATGTTCCACCAATGATTGCAAAATCGTCAATTTGAACTTCTCCAGCAAGTTGTACTGCATTCGCGATAATGATATTATTACCGAGCTTGCAGTCATGGGCAATGTGTGTATATGCCATTAGCAAACAATTATTGCCTACACTTGTAAGGTTTCGAGCAGCGGTTCCTCTGTTAATGGTAACAAACTCTCGAATAGTATTATTATCACCAATTTCAACGAAGGTGTTTTCCCCTTGAAATTTTAAGTCTTGAGGAATTGCACCAATAACAGCTCCTGGAAATATTTTGCAGTTTTTTCCAATTTTCACATTTTCCATAATGCTAACATTGGAACCGATCCAGCAACCTTCTTCGATTTCAACATTTTTGCTGATGGTTACAAATGGTTCGATTACGACATTTGCTGCAATTTTTGCGTCGGGATGTACGTATGATAAGGGTTGATTCATCTTATTTCGATTTAATAATTTGGGCTGTTAATTCGGCTTCGCATACAAGTTTTCCTCCGACAAAAGATTCCCCTTTCATTATAGCGATTCCTCGACGGATAGGTTCTAATAATGTTAATTTCATGATTAAAGTATCACCTGGAACAACTTGTTTTCTAAATTTAACTTTATCAATTTTTAAAAAGAAAGTCAGATATTTTTCTGGTTCATCAACGGTTTCTAATACTAAGATTCCTCCAACCTGAGCCATGGCTTCTACTTGTAGTACCCCAGGCATAACAGGTTCGTCGGGGAAATGTCCGACAAAAAACGGTTCGTCAAGCGTTACATTTTTTATGCCCACAACTTCTTTGTTGGTTAGGCTTAATACCTTATCTACAAAGAGAAATGGTGAGCGATGGGGCAAACGTTTTTTAATTTCATTGGTATCGAAAAGGGGTGCTATATCGGGGTTATAATCAGGAACATCGGGCTTTTTTAGCTCTTTGACAATGTGTTTTCGCAATATTTTTGCAAATTCTGTATTTGCGTAATGTCCGGGACGTTTGCCAATAATATTTCCTTTAATACGATATCCGACTAGTGCTAAATCGCCAATCATATCAATGAGTTTATGTCTTGCCGGTTCGTTATTAAATTTTAAATCGATATGGTTGAGGACACCTTGTGTTTTAATTTCAATATCTGGTTTGTCAAACAGTACCTTGATACGGTCAAATTCTTCTTTTGTATAGGCTTTGTCAACCATGACAATAGCATTGTTTAAGTCGCCGCCTTTAATGAGACCGGCTTTAAAAAGCGGTTCAAGTTCACTCAGAAAAGCAAAGGTTCTGCATGGTGCAAAATGCTCTGGGAATTCATCCAAGCTGTTTAAACTAGCAAACTGATTAACTAGTTGTGTAGATTTATAATCAACCAGCACATTAATTGTGAATTTTTCTTCAGGATAAAGTGTGATTTGAATGTTTTTATCTTCGATATTCAATTCATGTTTCTCTTTGAATTCAAATTCAAAGCGATTTGCATCCTGCTCAATAATTCCTGCTTTTAAAACGGTATCAACCCATTGCTTTGAGCTCCCGTCAAGAATAGGAACTTCGGGTCCGTCTAATTCAAAAAGTAAATTATCAAGCCCTAAACCATAAACGGCAGCTAGTAAATGTTCTACGGTGCTGACGCTTGCATCTCCTTTGGCGATGGTTGTTCCGCGTGATGTGTCAACGACATTATCGGCAATCGCATTAATAATTGGCTTGTTTTCTAAGTCAATACGACAGAATTTGAACCAATGATTAGTCGGTGCGGGCTTAATGCATAATGTTACTTTTTCTCCTGTGTGCAAACCAATGCCTGATAGGCTCACTGATTTTGCAATCGTTTTTTGTTTTTCGCTCATGATTTTCGAGTAAAAAAGGATAATTTGCTGGCAAAAATAACATTATCAATCAATTAAAAAAAAACAAATTACTTAAAGCGTAGGTAGTGAGGTGATTATTTTTTTTGTGGAAATAATTATTTGTTGTTTAATAGGATTTTTAGCGCTTCAATTTCTTTTCTAAGGGCTAATATTTCTTCACGCATTTCCGGCAACCGTTTTTGAATAATATAACTGCGTTTAAAATCCATAACTGGAATGGCAGGGCTTCCAAGTAATTTTTCCCCGGATTTCACATCGTTCGGCACACCGGCTTGCGCACCAAAAAGAACATTGTCTCCAACTTTTATGTGTCCGGCTAAGCCAACTTGACCTCCAAACATACATCGTTCTCCGATTTGTGTTGATCCGCTAATTCCGGTTTGTGCTGCAGCTACTGTGTTTTTCCCAACAATTACATTATGACCAATTTGAATTAAATTGTCGAGTTTTACGCCTTCTTTAATGACAGTTGAACCCATAGTTGCCCTGTCAATACATGTATTTGCGCCAATTTCAACTCGTTTTTCAATAATTACATTGCCCACTTGTTGAATTTTGTTGTAATTTCCTTGTTCATCTGGTGCAAAGCCAAATCCATCTGAGCCAATTACTGTTCCGGCATGAATAATGCATTCATTTCCAATATTGCAGGCATGATATATTTTAACTCCGGCATAAATGTTTACATTCTCTCCAATTGTAACATTGTCTCCGATATAAGTGTGGGGATAAATTTTCACATCGTTTCCAATTTTTACATTTTCTCCGATAAAAACGAAAGCCCCGATATACGCATTATTCCCAATTTTTGCAGATTTGCAAATATGTGCAGATGCATCAATCCCTTTTTTGTCAAGCATCGATTTGTTAACGATGTTCAATAGTTTTGCAAAGGCTTCATATGCATTATTAACACGTATAAGTGTTGCACTTACTGGATTTTCAGCTTTGAAATCTTTGTTTACTAAAACAATACTACTCCTTGTTTCATAAATGTAGGTAGTATATTTGGGATTTGCGAGAAACGATAAAGTACCGGGTTTCCCTTCTTCAATTTTTGCAACATCATTAACTTTAACTTTTGCATCTCCCTCAATTTCGCCATTGAGAAACTTTGCAATTTGCTTAGCTGTAAACTTCATGCGTTTTATTTTAAATCAATGTTTTTATCAATTTCTTTCGGATAACAAATATAATATTTTATTACATCGCGACTCAATGCTGCTGGAGATAACAATTCAGAAGCATCTGCAATGTCGGTTAACTTACCTTGCTTAAGGATGTTAATCTTCTCATTCATATCACTATAGGTTGTGTTTACTATGGATTCGCTAAACACAAAATATTTCAAATCATTTTCAGAAAGATTGAATTCTTGCTTGACATGTCGTTTTATTTTATCAATTTCAGATGATTTGAATGCATTTTTTTGCAAATACACGCGAAAAAGTTTACGGTTCATTAATCCGTTTGAAAGGTAAGATAAAACCTTGTCGGGATGTTTTGTCCATGATTTTATGGATGCCATAACATCGCTATCGTCCAAAAGAGAAAAACGTTCTAGTACTTCATCGGGATCACTGTAGTTTTCATTTTTTAAAAACCAAAGTAAAGCATCGCTGGCTTCTAATTTTATGTTTTGTTTGATAAGATCTTTTGCTCGTTGCAACGTAGTTTCTAGCATTTTTTCAGCGGCGATAACGGTTTTGTGTAAATATACTTGCCAATACATTAGGCGTCTTGCAATTAGAAAATTTTCAATGCTGTAGATCCCTTTTATTTCAACAACCAATTGATCGTCCATTACATTCAGCATTTTAATAATACGTTCTGAGCCGATTACGCCTTCAGAAACTCCGGTAAAAAAGCTGTCCCTACGTAAGTAGTCCAATCGATCCATATCTAATTGGCTGGAAACTAATTGATGTAGAAACTTTTTGTGATATTCGTTTTTAAAAATTTTGATAGCAAGATTGAGTCTTCCGGAAAATATTTCATTGAGTTTTTCCATATAAAGCAATGATAGGGTTTCATGATCCCAATTTGTAACAATGTCTTTTTCTAATGTATGAGAGTAGGGGCCATGGCCAATATCATGTAAAAGAATTGCAATGCTAACCGCTTCAGATTCTTCATGTGTTATTTCATGTCCTTTTTGCCGGATAACATCAATTGCAGTGTTCATAAGATGCATGGCGCCAATGGCATGATGAAATCGTGTGTGGATTGCTCCGGGATATACGAGAAAAGTTAATCCTAATTGGGAAATTCTTCTCAAACGCTGGAAATACGGGTGTTCCATTAAATCAAAACAGATGGAATGATTAATGCGGATAAACCCATGTACCGGATCGTTAATGATTTTCTTTTTATTTGCTTTTTGCATAATTTTTAATCAACTGAAACAAAATTACAAAATAAAAGCTTTATATCATTGTTGTCAGAAAGAATTATTATTGTCTTGTATTTATTAAGGGGATTTTTGATTTTTATCGGAGCACAATGGCTTTGTTTTAAAAGATCCTTTTTATTAGTATAAGATTCAAAGTATTCGGTGTTTTAAGAGTTTTTTAGTATTTTGCGAAATAAAGTCAATTAAAAATTGGCATAAAAATTGTCAATAACCAAACAAAAAATCATTGCTATGAAACAATTTTTTAGAAGGATAAGTTTTATTGTACTTGTGTTTTCAAGTCTTATGTCATTTGCTCAAACTGAAGATGAACTTGAAGCAATGCGTCAGGATTTTGAAAATTACAAACAACAAGAAGCCGAAAATTTTCGGAAATATGTTGAGGAACAGGATAAAGCTTTTGCTGAGTTTTTAAGAAAGGACTGGGAGCGCTTTGAATTGTTTCAAGGTCGGGAGCCGGAGCGCGTGCCAGGTCCGGAGCGTATTCCAGAGTACAAACCTTCTATGAACGTTGAACAAAACACTGCAATTCCTGTGCTTGATCCTCGTGATGACAGCACACCTGAAATTGTTGAGCGAAAACCTATCGCAATTCAAAAAAAGCCCTTAGTGGTTGAGTTGCCAACACAAGAGGCGGTTAAGCCGTCGGTGAAGCGTAAAACCGCGATGCTAAATTACTACGGAAAATCACTGCAGTTTTTATATGATCCAGATTTACATCAAAACCCCGGAACTGCAAATGGTGCGAATGTCATTTCCTCTTATTTTGAAACCTTAAGTAAAACGGATTATTTTGACCTTCTTGAGCAGTTATTTCAAGTGCAACGGCAATTGCGCCTTAATGATTGGGGATATCTTTTGCTTGTTGAGGATTTGTCTGAGCAAATTTGTGTTACAGAAAAGGAGCAGGTTTTATTTCAGTGGTTTGTTTTATTGAAATCGGGATATAAAACCAAACTCGCATATTACGATGATGCCTTGTCGCTTTTAATCCCCTCACAAACAGCTTTATACGGCGTTTCTTATTTGAAAATTGACGGGCAACAATATTACGTGCTCAATAATGAAATGAAGCATATTCATACTTATAACAAAGATTACCCAGGCGCTGAGCGGATATTTGATGTGCATTTGGATGAAGTCCCAAATCTTTCTTTATCTATAAATTATCGAGATTTTAAAATTGATGATGACATTGTGAAAATTGCGTTTAACGAAAATCTTAAAGCGTTTTATCAAGATTTCCCCCAGTCTGAAATTCGTGTGTTTTTTCATTCTGCCATGACCCCTGTTACACGAGAATCATTATTTGCATATTTTGAAAAGGCACTTGAGGGGAAAAGTGAACAGGCTGCAGTAAATGTTATTTTACAATTTGTGCAGTCACAATTTGATTATCAGACAGACCAAGAACAATTTGGATATGAAAAGTTCTTTTTTCCTGATGAATTATTTATGTATCCAGCAGCTGATTGTGAGGATCGCTCAGTCTTATTTGCATATCTCGTTGAAGAATTGACAGGATTGCAAGTTGTTGGACTTGATTATCCTGGACATATTGCTTCTGCTGTGAAATTTAATGATAGGGTAAAAGGACGATATGTAGAATACCGTGGCGAGCGGTTCACCGTTTGCGACCCAACATTTATCGGGGCTCCGGTTGGCGCAAGTATGCCACAATATGAGAATGCTCAAGCAGTAATTATTCCCTTAGATAGTCGTTTGAGTATTGATGAAATTGCAGAACCTTTATGGTCTGAAATATATGAAAATGGAGGTTTTCGAAATAATGTTGAGCAAATTGCAATTCAAGATGCTGTCGGAAATGTATATCTCTGTGGATCGTTTAATAAGAAAATGCAAGTTGCAGGAAAACAATTGACATCACATAAACCTCGCAGTGGATTTATTGCATCTTTCACTCCCGATAATCAATTGCGTTATCTTATGAAAATTGATAAGGAAGAATATGTTTCCCCTGAACATTTGATGGTTTCAGAGAATCACTTACTTGTTAGTGGGAGAATTGAGGAAGAAAATTTCTCAACTCACTTTATCAGTAGCTATGATGAAAATCAAAAAGAAAATTGGTTTGTAAGGATTGATGATGAACAGAAAGAAGCAATGCGCTCTGGTTATACCGGATATTATTTAAACGAAGCAGGAGAGCTGATAGAGCAAAAGAATGTTAATGATATGAGTGTTGATGAATCGTCTGTTCTCGCAGTATTGCCTGACGGGTTAATCCGTTTGAATGCCTACAATCCAGCACCTGTTTATCATGCTGAAGCCCGAAAGCTGAGCTCCATAGAAATGGCGAAGTTATGGCAGAAAACAAGTATGGAATATGAACAGATGGCTTATCATAAATCTGTTTCAGGAATTTTAGCTTTTTTCAATACCTTAGAGGAGTATCGTTTTAACGTGAGCGGAAAAGAAATTACAGCGACTTTGAATGCTTTAAATCCTAATTTTATTGTTCAAAATGCCAGTTTACATGAGAGTTTAAAGCAAATAGAGCAGATTACGCTTAATCGAGGTGTTTTAACCGTTCGATTGAAAAATAATTCGCGAATTCTTTTGGGGAATGTGTATTTGTACGATGGTGCAAAACTGCGTATTCATAATTATCAAACAGGAAATTTAAAGTTAAGTGTTATAAAAGGACTCGAATATAAATCGCTTTTCCGTAGTTTTGATGTAAATTATATGAAATTCTTTAAAGTGAATGGGGATGTTTTAATCGATTACGGGACAAAGCAAGATCAACGAATTTTGTCAGTACATCCTGACTTTATGAATTGAAATTTTAGTAAACTTGTACAATAATTGAAAAAAATAATTTTATAAACCAGATAAAAATTAAATATCATGAGGAATTTTACTAAATATTTTGTTTTCATTTTAATTCTTTTAGTTGGTGCATCATGCAGTCATAAGCGTTTTGCGAGAAAAGCGTCTAAGTTTGAGGAGCAAGGAATGTATCAGGAAGCCTCTGATCTTTATTACCAATCATTAATTGCTAAACAATCATATATTGATGCTCAGGTTGGATTAAAACGGACAGGACAACGTGTTGTTGATAAAAAGTACGGTAATTTTATGACTGCATATAATCAAGGAAATAACAAACAGGCTGTTTATCATTACCTTGAGGCAGAGACATTTGAAGATAAGTTACAACAAGTCGATATTGATTTGACAGTCCCGCCTTATTATGAGGAATACTATAATGAGGTGAAAGGAACTTATCTTGATGATCAGTATTTTGAAGGTGTTAAAAAACTAAATAATGAGGATTTTTCGGGGGCAGAACGGATTTTTGTTGAAATAGTGAAAATTGAAGCTGATTATAAAGACAGTAAAGAAAAACTCAATATTGCAATTTACGAACCGAAATATCGTCAGGCTGTTCAATATATGGGAAATAAAAAGTATAGAAGCGCCTATTATTTATTCGATGAGATTATTTCAAATTTTGGAAATTACAAAGAAAGTGTTGACCTGAAAAATGAATCACAAAAAGCAGCAACAATTCGTATTGCAATTCAGGATATTAAAAATCATTCTAATAAATCAGAGCTTAGCAGCCAAATTAAAAGTAAAATTATCAATGGATTAAACCAGTCGAATGACCCATTTTTAAAGGTTGTAGAATATGATGCATCAAATCGTAGTGCCTATGGTAAAACAAAATCAGTACAGCCTGATGTCCTTGTGAAAGCGACAATTCATAGTTTTAATTTTGATTTAGGTCGGTTAAAGAAGGAAGTTAAGCGAGGATATCTTGAAATTAAAACCTCATACAAAGACAGTGAGGGTAAAACCCAAACGAAAACAAGTTATAAAAAGGTTAAATACCAAGAGTTATCAATGCAACGTGCTGCTATGATAAAGTTTGATGTCAGCATGGTTGACACCCGTACAAATGAAATATTATTAACGAAGAGTTTCAATTTAAACAACAAAGATCAAATTCATTATGCTAAATACGATGGCAAAAAACAAGATCTTGTTCCTGGGTATTGGAAAAATGAAAATTCAGATTCTGATGAAGATGTTATACGTACAAGTTATAGAAAGCGTAAGGCATTACAAGAACTTTTGGGTGCAAGGTCAAAGATTAAAACCATGGATGCTTTATCAGAAGAATTGATTAATGAGGTTTCTGCTCAAACGGTAAAAAGAATTGTAAATTATAATCCGGAATAATGCAAAAAGTATTTTTAATAATAATCGCCTTTAGTTTGGTTTTATTAAGTAGTTGTGGCGTTTTAAAAAACTCTCAAAAGCCAAAGGGACCAAAGCCTGAATGGGTTGATAAACGGCCTTCGTCAGGCTTTCATTACATAGGAATCGGTTCGGCGCGTAAAGCGGGACTGTCTCCGGATGCATACAAAGAAAATGCTAGGAACAGCGCATTAAATGTTTTGTCAAAAGAAATATCCGTTAATATTTCATCAAACTCTGTGATAAATACCATTGAAACCGATTATCAGCTAAGTGAAACCTATGAACGCCAAATTCAAACCAGTTCTGATCGAAATATTGAAGGATATGAAGTTGTGGACACATGGGATGGAGGAGATATTTTCTGGATGTATTGTCGTTTGTCAAAAGCTGAATATCAAGCACAAAAAGCCAAGAAAAAAACAGCAGCTTTACAACAGGCAAAAACAAAATATTTGCAAGCCAATGAGTTACGTTCAAAAGGAAAACAATACGAAGCTATTGATTCTTATGTTGAGGCGTTTTCAGATATTACCGATTATCTGGCTGAACCAACAGATGTTTTAATTGATAGTAATAGAGTTGATTTAGGGACGAATGTATATCGTGATTTGATTCAAAGTATTAACGAGATACGATTTGAGTCGAAAGAAAATCCGGTATTTGTAACCAGTGGAATGCATGTTGCTTCTGATTTGATGGAAATAAGGATTACAAACAAAAGTGGAAACCCAGTACCAAATATGCCAGTTGTCTTGAGTTTTTCAGGCTCAGGTTTGTTGAATAATAAACTTACCAGCGACCAAAATGGTGTAATTCACGTTCCGATTAATAAAGTTACAAGTAAAAATCAGATGGAAACCTTAACCGTGGAATTGAATATGGTAACGCTTAGCCGCTTAACAAAAGATATTTTTATTCGAACGGTTATTCAAAAAATGCCTCCCCCCACCTTTAAATTAGTTATCAATGTGCAATCACCACTGATTTTTATTGAGTCGTCAGAAAAGGATTTTGGGGAATCATCCAAACAATCTAATTTAAAATCGGCATTGTTTCAAGCAATGGCAAAAAATAATATGCGGATTTCAAATAGTGTCTCAGAGGCTGATTTTGTTATACGGATTGAAAGTGATACACATAATGCAGAGGCAAGTTCTTATCAGAAATCGGTAAGTCTTCAGTATCTTGTTAGTGTGTTTGATAGTGATAAACGATTGGTTTATACTAAAAGCGAAAAAGAAATCATGGGTTATGGCAATAGTTTGCACGAAGCCAGTAATGAAGCCTATACCGAAGGGATAAATCGCATGAAACGTAAAACAGCAAATTCAATATTTCAAGCAGTTTTTAATTAAAAGAAAATTATGTCAGTATTAGTAAGTTTTGCAATGTTTCCAACCGATAAAGGGGTGAGTGTAAGTCAATATGTAAGTCGGATATTGAAAATGATAAGAGAAAGTGGTTACGAGTATAAGTTAAGTGCCATGGGAACTATCTTTGAAACAGAGGACATGCCTTCTGCGCTTTCATTATTAGAAAAAGCCTATGCACAACTTGCTGATGATTGTGATCGGGTGTATTCTGTCGTAAATTTTGATATTCAGAAAAATAAACCCATCGGGCGGATTAACGGTAAAATTGAATCCATCGAAGATAAAATTGGTTCGGTAAATCATTAAAGTTCTGATGTGAAATTTTTCGTTTAATGAACCGCAATTTTATGAGGTGCATTATTTACAAAAACTACATATATTCCAGACTTAAGTTTTGAAACATCAATGCTCGTGAGTTCATTTTCTGCAATGAAATTATGTATTAAACGCCCCGACATTGAATACATCCGAATACGTTTCCCTTTCGCATTGTCAATTGTAAAATGTTGAGATGCAGGGTTTGGGAAAATCATAGATTTTTCTAAATTCAGTGATTCAAACATACCAGATGATTGACACAGCAGAGTATCAGGATAGCCGGGTACAGTATCTATATGATCACCATAATCCAAAATGGCATAAATTTCATATATTACCGAACTGTTATTACATTGCCAATCTGTTGGCAAGCTAATTGTATCATATTCACCTCCTCCTTGTGCATGATCGAGCGCAGGTGATTCGTGATATGCCTGTATTACCAATGTATCGTGAGAATAAAACATATTCACACTCTCCAACGGATTACTACCAGGACCTGTACCACTACCCCATTCGCTAACAATAAATAGATCCCAATACTCGCTATTATTCTGTTGAAATTCATAATACCCAACATTTGCTGGATAAATATAACTGTGAGCATCCCTTAATTTTTGTGAAAAGACTAAACTATTTATCAGTATAAAACTGCAAATAATGATTATTTTTTGTAAATGTCTTATAATTCAAATTGATTAAATGTTATTATAATATGATAAAACTTTCCAAATCAACAAACTTGGCATCACATTCTGCAATATACTTATTTGCCTGTTGATCAATATGAATTTTTTCATTAAATCCATAATAGTAGGTTTGTCCATAAAGCCCATGTGACAAAATAAAAATCCACAAGATATTTATTAATAGTATTTTAATAAATAATTTCATGATTTTTGCTTTTTTTATAAGTATTATAAAGAAATTTAATATGACAATTTTAAAAAATTATCATTATTATGCCTATCACTGAAACATTATTACAATTTCAACCATCCTGCCAGTTAATTTAATTGTCATTGCGTTGGTTAAGCAAATGTAATCACTGATTAACTAACAGGAAACAATGGTCTTTTGATACGAACCTTTTTCATATTATTAGTTTTAAATTAATCATATTCATTTATTTTCAAATATAGAGAAAAATCTAGCAAATAACAAATATTTCTCATGAAGTTTTTACAAACTCATACGAACTGCCCTCCCCCTCCCATATAGATACAAGCAATAAAAATTGTTAAAATGCAACGGGTTTTGTTGATGTGTGATATAACTTTTTATGCATCCCAACACTACTATTGAAAAAATATGCCTGTTTCCTATGAGCACTTTTTTTTGATTTGAAAAAGCCGTTGATTATTGATAAGCTAAAAACATATAAAATTAAACGTGTTC
>JAYEFQ010000078.1:0-3352 GCA_034658655.1 Bacteroidota bacterium | reverse complement strand
AATACATTGTTATCCTCAGCGATTATTGTTTCCAACAGTCATTATGATAATGAACTGTTTCCTGATTTTAAAGGCTTACTAAATCGTGCAAATACTAATCAGCCAATCTATTTATTCTTAGGACAAAATGGCAGTAATACACTTTATAATGGTGGTGGAAACACGTTCGAAAACAACATCTTTGTAAATAAAATACAAACATTAGATTATTCACCTCTAAAACAATACAAAGCACTTTATAGTTTTACTCCTGAACCTGTTTTATTTGATGAATTACAAATTGGTGGTGCTACAAGTAATTCTACTAGGTATTGGAATGGCTCCATCGCCGAAATTATCATTTACGATACCGTTCTCAACGAAACAGAAACCGAGCTTGTTCATCAATACCTCCGCCATAAATACGCTCCACCTGTCAACCTCCTCTATGACATTAATGTGCCTTACGGTTTTTGTGATACCACCATTACCACCGCGGAAAAACCATGGTTTACAGATTATTTATGGAGTACCGGCGATACCACCGCAACAATTTCCACCAATCACAATGGGGAATATTCTGTAACGGTTACAGATATTTTTGGGTTTACCTCCACCGACGACATTCGCGTGAATTTTCCACGGGTTTATCAAGCAGATGCGCTTTCAATGGTTTGTGATGGCGATACCCTGGTTTGGGATAGCGAAATTCCAGCTGAAGGATATAGCTTTAATTGGCTGAACTCCACCTCAACGCAAGCTTATGCCGGCTATTGGCAAAATCAGCAAGCCGCAGTGCAAATCACCGATACCAACGGATGTAGCTTTTTCACCGATACTATAGACATCATGCTGGATATGTTTGAGCATACAGCCGCACTCGGCGATGGAGATACCGCACTTTGCATCGGCAACCGCCTTACCCTTGCCACCGGTTTCGATGAGACCGTGGATTTCCTTTGGCAGGATGGCAGTACCGAACCGGAATTCCTCATTGAAACTGCCGGAACCTATCATGTTACCGTTACCAATACCTTGGGATGCACCGCCCGCGACACCATAGATGTCAGCATTTTGGGAACAGTACCTGAACCCGATTTTACCGTCAGCGGTGAATGTGCCGAAGCAAGCATACAGCTCAACGATATTTCTATCTCTTCCGACGGTACCATTAACGCGTGGGAATGGACTTATGATGGCAGTGTGTTTAGCACCGATCAAAATACAAACATCAGCTTTGATACTCTTGGTATGTATCCTATACAACTCGAAGTGTTCACTGACGTGGGATGTCATCATACCATCACGCAAAGCATAGAAATTCATCCCCTGCCCGAGCCGGACTTTTCACCCCTCACTGTATGCAGCAATCAGCCCGAGATTTTTGAAAATCTCAGCAGCATCCCGCAAGGAAATATGCAAAGCAGCGAATGGCAATTTGGTAGCGGTAGCGAATGGTTTTCTGCCAATATGCAAGCCTTCACACATGAATTTGCAAACGCCGGAATGCAAGCGATTACCCTTTCGGTAACATCAGAAATAGGATGTGAAAAACAGATTACCAAACAAGTAGAAGTACGTCAATCACCTCAGGCTGCATTCAGTACTTCGCCACGCTGCAATGGAGAGCCAGTGATTTTTTGGAATCAAACCGATGCACAAGGTACGCAATTATGGGAATATCAATGGAATTTCGGTGATGGCAACAACTCCACAGCTTCTGACCCGCAGCATCTTTATCCCGAAACCGGAAATTATACGGTTCACATGTCCGTAAAAAGTTTAAACGGATGTACAGATACAACTAGCATGACAATCACTGTGTATGCCTTGCCACAAGCAGCCGTAGAAAATTTGAATGCGTGTTTGGGCGTAGAACATCAACTGACAGACATCACCAATGCCTCTGCCGGAGCAATTGTAGCACGCAAATGGCAAGTTGCCGGATTACAGCTTACGGGCGAAAATCCTAGCATTCAATTGGATTCATTGGGCAGCTACCCACTCACATTAGATGTTACAACAGAGCACGGTTGCACATCGCAATTTGACACCCTGTTGATGGTACGTGAAAATCCTAATGCTGATTTTGAGCTTCCGCAGACATGGGGAGCAGTTCCATTGAGCTTAACTCTTGAAAATACTTCCCTTGGTGGTGATTCATGGATTTGGCATTTCGGCGACGAAGGAAGTGCAACGGATGAACATCCCGAGCATGTTTGGCAAGACAGCGGGAATTATGAAATTCAACTGATTGCCGTTTCGCCATACGGATGCACGGATAGTTTGAGTAAAAATTTGCGAGTCATTATTCCGCTGGTTGATGTTGGCATTATTTCACTGCAAACCGCGATGGAAGATAATTATTTACAAGTTTCTGCGGATATCATTAATCCTGGTACAGTTCCTATTTCTGATTTGGCGCTGGAATTAAATCCCGGAAACGGAAAAATTATCCGCGAAGTGTTGTCTGAAGAATTTGCAGAAGGCGCTGTGATGCGATATACTTTTAACTCGCAGCCCTATTTTGCAAGTGGAAAACTACCGAAATATATCTGTGTTTCTTTAGATCCCGGTGTCCCGGATGATGCCCCGGAAAATAACCGACTATGCAATTTACACGATGCCGAATTTTCATTGCAGGCCATGTATCCAAACCCTGTAAATGACTTACTGAATCTGCATATTTTATTACCACGCGAAGGAAACTTGCAACTTCAGGTTTTTGATGCTATCGGACAACAAGTAAAATTCTTAAATTTGGATTTAAACAGCGGATATCATGCCTTGGCTTTAGATTGCGCATCACTCAGCAGCGGCAGATACCAAGTTCGCTTGAGTTTTGAAGAAAATGAAATTTTGAAATCAATTGTCATTCAGTAGGAAAGGAAAGGAAACAATTGTCATTCGATTGGAAAGGGAAAGCGATTGTCATTCGATTGAAAAAAACGAAGATGCGATGGATTCCTTCTCAAGGTCTCGCTAAGCGCAGGAATGCGCGAAGGAAAATCGAGGTTTTGAGTTAAGAAAATCGCTTCTTTTTCTTTCTCTCCTTCAAAGCTCCTGAGTTTGCTTTGCCAGAACATCGGACAATGTCCAATGTTTTGCGCTAACGCCCCTTTGGGGCTGGAAAAACGAGCGGGCGTTGTTGCGAAGAACCAAAATCTGTTAGCGGTTTAGCACAATTCCCTAACACCTAACTCCTAACACCTAACTCCTGTTTCTGCGCGAGGGAAAATCGAGGCTTTGAGTTAAGGAATTCAACCCTTTCAGGGTTGTGGTTTAGCGGTTCAAGTACCACCGGTTTCACCGATGGTTATTTATGTTGAAGCTAGTTCGACTGAGCTCACTACATCGCCTTCAGACTTCTTGT
>JAYEFQ010000077.1:0-3361 GCA_034658655.1 Bacteroidota bacterium | reverse complement strand
CTTTAAAATTATTCCTTTAATTGAAACCGCTGCTGCTGTTTTAAACGCCCAAGAAATATGCAAAGCATCTTCAAGAGTCGTTGCAATCGCTTTTGGATGTGAAGATTTCCTGTCCGATTTAGAAGGGATTCATGATAAAGCTGGACAAAGTATTTTTACCGCAAGAGCTATGATTTCCATGGCAGCACGTGCAAATAATGTAATTCCGATTGATACAGTACATGTAAGAATTCATGATTTGGAAGAACTTGAAAACAACTTACAACTTGCTAAAAAACTAGGATTTGAAGGAATGTTAATTTTACATCCTAAGGAATTGCCTTTGGCTCATCAATATTTTTCACCTGACGAACAAGAAGTTAATGATGCAAAAACTATGTTAGAGTTAGCTGAAGAAGCTAAAAAAGATGCCAAAGGTGTTGCCTTAATGAATGGCAAATTTATTGGTCCACCAATGGTAGCTTCCGCAAAAAAGACTTTAAAAAAACATGAATTAATTTCTCAGAAAAATCAATGAGTTCATACTAAAAGCAGGCGATTTTTATAAAAAAAAACTCTTTTGATTTTGTTTGTTTTTAGACTGGACTCATCAATTTTAAGGGCTTGTAAGTAAATAAAGTTTGTAAACGAGGTTGTTTTATTACAAGCCCTAAGCACGACGTTTTGCACTGCGATCTAACTCGATAAAGAGCAAAATAAACAGTCCGATTATACCAAAAATAAATGCCCATACTATCATTGCGACAATGAAGCTTGACCGTTTAGACATAATCACCGAATTTTGCACAACGGAAACAGGTTGTTTTGCATGAAGTTTTTGCTCTAATTTTTGCTGTTTTTCAAGTAATGAAACCAACTCCTCTGAACTCCCTGAAAACCCCGTAAGAATAAGTCCTTTATCCGACTGATCAACTTCCAAAACCTTCTTTTGATATGCATTTATTTTCTCAATCTCTGTTTTTAAAGCATCAACGTAATACTGATTTTGGGTCTGTAAGCGAGAAAATTGTGTTTGTAATTCTTTTGAATTATTGTAATAATGCTTCAAAGCTCCTGTAATATCATCCAACTGTGTTGTATCTTGCAACCATAGTTTAAAAACAATAGCATCTCTTAATGACAAGGTATCAATGTTAATTTTGCTTACAGGCTTAAAAACAGATTCGTCAGCAATAAAAAGTATTGATAAATCAGTATTTGTCATTTGTTTATCATTATCAAGTAAAGGTAAGACCATAGAAGACAAATTCTCTTTTGAAATAAAATCTGACTTGATAATTACTCTGCTTTGATATGTTTCCCCTTGCATTTTGACTTTAACAAATCCAAAAGCTGCCCCTAAAACAGCAATAATAAGCAATATAACAAAACGCTTCCGAAAAAATCGGGATACAAGTAGATACAATTCAAAAATATCAATTTCTTTATTCGATGTATTCATATGCATAAGTTTTAATCAATAATATCATCAATTTGATAAACATTCCGATCACTGGATGTTCTCGAAATCAGCTCAGCAAGGAAACCGGCAAGAAACAACACAACTCCAATAATCATACTTGTTAATGCAATGTAAAAATACGGACTTTCGGTAACTCGCTCTAGCAAAACGCCTTGATTGATTAAAATGATTTTATGAATTCCAAGATATAATGCTAAACCAAACCCAATTAAAAACATCAAACTACCAAGCACACCAAAGAGGTGCATCGGATTTTTTGCAAAACGGGTAATAAACATGATTGACATCAAATCTAAAAACCCATTGATAAATCGCTCAAAACCGAATTTTGTAGTTCCGTATTTCCGTTTTCTGTGTTGAACAATCTTCTCGCCGATTTTCTTAAATCCGGCTTGTTTTGCTAGCACAGGAATATAACGATGCATTTCACCGTAAACCTCAATACTCTTCACCACCTTATTTCGATAAGCTTTTAAACCACAATTAAAATCGTGAAGCTTTATGCCGGTCACTTTTCGTGCAACCCAATTATAGAATTTACTTGGTATGGTTTTACTGATTGGATCATAACGTTTCTGTTTCCATCCGGAAATCATATCATATCCATCTTTCTCAATTAAACGCCATAATTCAGGAATTTCATCGGGAGAATCTTGCATATCAGCATCCATAGTAATTACAACCTTGCCATGAGCATTTTGGAAACCAGTATATAGCGCAGCAGATTTTCCATAATTCCGACGAAACCGAAAGCCTCTCAAATTTGGGCCGTACTGCTTTTTCAACCCTTCAATAACAGTCCAACTCGTATCAGAGCTACCGTCATCAACCATAATAACTTCATAGCTATATGCTTCTTCTTTCACAACTTTTGCAATCCAAGCCATTAATTCAGGCAGAGATTCTTCCTCGTTATATAAAGGGATGACAATTGTCAAATCCATAATATTGGGTTTATGCTTCGTTTTCAAAATCAGAATTCATCTCTTCTTCAGCGGGAGTAGTTCCTCTGGCGATTATTGCCCCGAGCAGTGCTGCAATAAACGATTGAAATGCAGACCCAAACATTCCAAAAACAGCAATCCAACCGGGGGTCATAAATTTCATTTGACTTTCTAAAGCTTTTGCTTCAGTGTCACCGGGCAAATTCATTTCAATTGTACGTAATTGTACATCTTCCACCATTTTTGTCAATAAATCGGGAGCAATAAATTCAAAAAAGATATAATTATAAAAGGTAATAAGGACAGTTGCAAACAATCCAGAAGCAAAACCAACCCATAAAGCACGACCATAACTAATAGTAATTCCGACATTTTGATCACGATAAGACTTTTGTGCAAAATACATAACCACAACATAAACGGCAAAACTCAACAGCCCAATTGGCTTATTATCACGGATTCCAAGGAAATAAAAGAGCAAACTCAAGGCAATCATTACCATTCCAAGGATTATACCCCAGTTGATTGCAAATTTCATAACAGGTGTTTGTTGCTGATTCATAACTTTTAAACTTTTTATTTAAACAAAGATAGAATTTTTTCCAAAAGAAATTGGGATTACACAAATCTTTATTACTTTTGTCGTCGAGGGTAAGTCTTGTACGACCAGCTCCCGTTGAACTCCCCCAGATCCGGAAGGAAGCAAGGGTAAACGGTTGTAGCGGTGCGATGCAAGTAGCTTACCCTTTTTCTTTTACAGAATCAGGGGCTAGGTGTCAGGATTTAGAATTTAGGTGTTAGGGGGGAATTGTGTTAAATTGCTGGCTATACTTCGACAGGGCATAAAGTGCGTTTTTGTATTTGTACAACGCCTTTATATTTAACACATTATATCTTTATGAAAACTTAGTTTATGCCCGCTCAGCATATAACTGCTAAAAAAAGCCTTAATGAA
>JAYEFQ010000076.1:0-45192 GCA_034658655.1 Bacteroidota bacterium | reverse complement strand
CTACCCAAGTTTCTGAGCCAGAATCAAAAGAAAGCACATGACAAATCAATGATGTATTAGCATCAGATGTTGAAGTAATATACGCTTGTACTGAATCTAATGTAGATGATTCAAAGAAAGTATAATTTACGGCAAACATATCGCCATCTTCACCACCATCTAACCAAATTGCAGGACCACAAACTCCGTCAAGGTTTCCACCATCACGAGCATATTCGTAATCTGTTACTTCAAAATAAGTTGTGTAGCTATTATTCTCAGGTGCTTCATCTGTTTGTCCATCAATACTTAATTCATATTCAATATCATATTGACCTAATACAAACTCATCAGAACCTAAAAGGAATGGCTCATCACCTTCCCAAGCAATATCAAGTGTATCTTTCTCACCAGCAGCTAAAGCAACGCTATGTACATAATTAAATGTGTAAGCTTCATTTGTTTCAGAATCTGTAATGGTAATGTCAACAACCGGAGTTGCATCTTGCATACCATTGTTATCAACTACAGCATTGAAGAAAATAAAACTTGATTCTGTTGTAATAATTTCTTCAGGAACTTTACCATAATGTGAGCTAATGTGATAATAATCTCCATTTCCTGGTTCAGTATAATCAACAGCGCTAAAAAAGTTTGTAGCAGTAGATGTTAATTTTAAATCATAATCAGGAGCATCAACGATATTAACATCATCAATAAACCAAGCATAATCCCAGTCTCCTACTTGTCTAAAACGGAAAAGCGCAGCAGCTTCATTTCCTAAATCAGGCACATTTAATGAATATGCATAATTAGGAGTTGTAGCACCACCTTGAACAACGTCAGGAAATAATTCAATAGGAGTCCAAGAAGTACCATCATCTGTACTATACTCAAAATATACAACATCTGCCCATCTTTTGTAATACGTAGTAAAAACAAAACGGGGTACATCTACAGTAGTTAGATCAATCGGATTTGCTATCTGAATCCATGAATCCTGTGTTGGAGAACCAGATGAAGCATCTATATCAGAATTAAACAATGCAAAACCATTATCAACAGTTTCAGAAGCAAAATCCTCGGGCATTCCATAAGGAGGTATCCAGCCATCAGGGGCTGTCCCCATTGTACAAATAACCCAGTCTTTGTCTTCTGCGCCACCTGCATGATCCATTACCCAATCAGTAGCTTCAGAAAAGTCATTTGACCAAATTGCGTCTTTGGTTAATACATCATAGTTGATGTCTTGGTTGTGCTGTAAGATAGCAGGCACATCTCTGCTCATTTGTACTTCTCGCTGAAGAGTTTGTCCAAAAGCAAAAGTACAAGCCATTGCCGTAATAAAAAGTAAAGTAATTTTTTTCATAAACATAAATTTTTAAATTAAAACTATTTTTTTTCAGACTGCAATTTAACCATTTTTTATAAACAACACAAAAAAATATTCATTTCACAAAAAAAATATTGTCTTAAACATAAAATATGTTGAGAAATTATATTATTTTTGATATCTAAAAAATAGCGGGTTATGCACAACGATAAATTTTATCTTGAAATTCTAAAAAATAAAAACTCTGTTTTTACTGACCTAAGTGATACTGACAAAGAGAGTTTATTCAATCACCATTCCTGCAATCGGTATAAGAAAGGCGAAATTATTTTTAAGGAGGGCAATCGTCCATCGGACTTAATATGCCTAGTTGAAGGAAAGGTTAAGATTTTCAAAGAAGGTGTTGGTGGCAGAGAACAAATTGTAAGACTTGCAAAACCAGGTGGATTTATTGGCTATCGAGCTTTGTTTGCTAAAGAAAATTATCTGGCATCAGCAATTGCAATCGAAGATTCTATTGTTTGTTCCATTAACAAAGAAGATTTATACCATCTTATGGAAAACAATGTTCAGATTTGCCTGAAAATTCTCCAAATGACAGCTACTGAACTCGGAATGTCAAATACCCGTACTGTTAGCTTAACCCAAAAGCATATCCGTGGACGGCTTGCTGAATCTTTATTATTCTTAACTGAAACCTATGGATTTGAGGATAATAATTCAACAATAAAGGCGTATTTATCACGGGAAGATGTTGCCAACTTATCGAATATGACAACTAGTAATGCAATTCGTACCTTAAGCACTTTTGCCAGTGAAAAGGTTATTTCTTTAGATGGTCGTAGAATTAAAATCATAAATCTTCCGAAACTGAGAAAAATCTCAGAACTAGGCTAGAGTTATACCACTTTAGAATCAAAAATTCCTGTATTATTTCGCCGACAAGATTTTCTTTACATTTTCTGCAATTGCTTTTCCGGCAGCTTTTCCGGCTAACTTTTTATTTGCAATTCCCATTACTTTACCCATATCTTGCATTCCTGAGGCTCCAACTTCCTGTATAATTTCTTGCACAGCAGCATATAGATCGTCATCAGACATCATTTCAGGTAAATACTTTTCAATTACTTCTGCTTCGGCAATTTCTTGTGCTTCGAGCTCTTCGCGGTTTTGCTGTTTATAAATTTCAGCTGACTCCTTACGTTGTTTGTGCAGTTTTTGCAACAATTTCATTTCTCCGGCCTCATCAAGCGGTTTGGCATCTTTATCAGTTTCATACAATAAAATTGCAGCTTTAATTGCTCGTAAGGTTGAAAGAGTAATGGTGTTTTTTGCACGCATTGCATCTTTCATGTCTTTCATAATTTTTTCTTTCAAGCTCATAATTAATCATTTTTAGGTTTTGACGAACGTTTATATGCAGGTTTATCTTCTAAATCATCTAGCTGTTCATCATCATGTAGTTCATTTACATTTCTAAAACGAAAGTATTTGTTTTCATTTTCAGTAGGTGAACCCTCACTATCTGCTTCTGGGAACAAAACACCTTGCTGAGCAGCTTGTCCGACTTGATTCTCTGTTCCTTTAGTTCCTTTTCCGCTTTCTTTTATTACTTTTTGAGTGCGTGTGTTTTCATACAATCCGCTTTGCGTTTCAAAACCGGTTGCAATAATGGTCACATTAATTTCATCTTCAAGACGTTGGTCGGGTCCGGTACCCCAAATAATATTTGAAGAATCTCCGACAGCATCTTCCACATATTTTGTAATGACATCAACTTCATCCATAGTGAGTTCCTTATTTCCGAATGTCATATTCAACAAAATATCATGCGCTCCTTTAATATCATTATCGTTCAACAGAGGCGATGTCAATGCTTCTTTAATAGCGTTAATTGCTCGATCTTCACCATCAGAGATAGCAGATCCCATTAGAGCCACACCACTTTCTTTCATAACTGTTTTCACATCTTCAAAATCCACGTTTATATATCCATGAACGGTAATAATTTCAGCAATTCCACGGGCTGCAGTCAACAATACATTATCAGCACGTTGAAAAGCGGTTGAAACGCCTTCAACACCGTAAATAACTTTGAGTCGTTCGTTATTAATTATGAGCAAACTGTCCACATAGGGCCGCATTTCTTCAATCCCATCTTTCGCATTTTGCACACGCTTATTTCCCTCAAATTTAAAAGGAATGGTTACAATTGCAACGGTAAGAATTCCACGATCTTTAGCAGCTTTTGCTATAATTGGAGCAGCACCAGTTCCAGTACCTCCACCCATTCCTGAAGTAATAAAAACCATTTTGGTATTACTGTCCAAAATATCTTCAATTTCTTTTAAGCTTTCAATAGCAGCTTCACGCCCTTGTTCGGGTCTATTTCCAGCCCCCAAGCCCTCCGTTAACGTTTTTCCGAGTTGCACTTTCATAGGCACAGGACTGTCTTTTAGCGCTTGTAAATCAGTATTACAAACGACAAAATCTACATCCCGAATTCCTTCACGGTACATTTGATTAACAGCGTTGCTCCCGCCGCCACCAACTCCTATCACTTTAATAATAGAGTTCTGTGTATTTTCAAATTCAAAAGCATATTCAGTCATGATATTTTCAGTTTATTCGTTATCAAAATCGTCATCGTCATCAAGCGACTTCGCAATTTTATTTTTTATTTTCTCAAAGAATTTTCCACGTTTAGGTTTTTGTTTTGGGCTTTCAGGGTCTTCACCATCCTCAGCTTCAGGCTTTTTCTCATCTTCATACAATGAATCTGGAATATTTACTTCATGCGCCTGCTGTGCCAGAATTTGATCGTACTGAATGATTAAACCTACAGCAGTGGAAAACATGGGCTCATTTACCTCATCGGAAAAAGGTCCGAAAATATGCTCACGCGGATATCCAACAATAACATCAAACCCCGTAATTGCTTTAATAAGTTGCGATAAATTTTTAAGCAAAGCGCCCCCACCTGTTAGCACGATTCCTGCGCCTAAATTATCTGCATATCCTGATTCTTCGATTTGAAATTTAATTGCATAAACAATTTCTTTCATTCGTTCTTGAATCACGTACACAAGATCATTTAGAGAAATATCCTTAGCTTCTCTTCCTTTAATACCTGGAACCTGAATTGTGATATCTTTTTGCGTTTTGCTTTGAATAGCTGCTCCGTACTGAATTTTCAGCTCCTCGGCTTGTGATGCTAATACATGAAATGCCTGCTTAATATCACTTGTTACAACATTTCCTCCAAAAGGGATAACGGCAGTGTGCTGTAGTGTTTTATTCTGATATACAGCGACATCAGTGGTTCCACCACCAATATCGACAAGTGCAACACCCATTTCTTTTTCGCGCATAGAAAGCACTGCATCTGCGGAAGCAAGTGGTTCAAGAATTAATTTCTCAACGGATTTGTCAACTCTGCCGACACAATTTTTTAAATTTTCCATGGAACTCAGTTTTCCAACTACGAGATGAAATGTGCCTTCCAGCTCTTTTGCAACCCACCCAACAGGATTTTCGACCGTATCTTTCCCATTAATCCGATAATGCTGTGGAATAACATGCAGAATAGATTCTCCAGCACCAACTTGTGTATCAAACATTCGATTTTTAAGATACAGCATATCTTGTTCATGAATAGTACCGTCTTTTGCACGAATGGGGATTTTCATTGTGTTTTTTATGGATTTAACGTGTTGTCCAGCAATACCTACCACCACATCTTCAGTATTTAAATTGGTTCCGTCGCTCATTTTGCTAATTGCAGTACGAATCGAAGAAACTGTTTCTTCAATATTCATTACAAGACCGCGTTTAACCCCATATGAAGGGCAAGTTCCCATTCCGAGAATTTCAAAACGGCCTTCTGTATTTTTTCGTCCGATTACAGAAACGATTTTAGTCGTTCCGATATCTATTGCTCCGAGTAATTTTTGATTTTCTGTATGATTCATAATGCTATACTATTTAGAACAAACAACCTGATTGCTGTATTTTAAATTAATTTCACGATAATTTTTCCAGCCATATTTTGGAAATGCCTCCATATATATAGCTTTTAATTTTTTCATTTTATACTCATAATTCTCAAGTTTCCCGAGCATAATAATTTGATTACTAATACGGGGAACTAATTCAAATTCATGATTTTTGTTGATGTAAATCTGTACGAATAAATCCCGCCAAAGTTTATCATGATAAATAAAATCTGCAAATTTTATAATTTCCTGCATGGTAAAATCCAAATCAGAATGTTTAAGGGTATCATTTTCCTGCCTAAAGGCTTGAACCAACGTATCGGGTAAATATCCGCTAAGCACAGGCACATCAGCAGTATAATCGTAACCCACAGACATTAAACCCAATTCCTCATCCACATAATAATGCATATTTGTCTGTGTAATAATTCGCAAAACGGGATTACGTTGCAAAACATCTAAATGAAGCACACCGTCCATATCAAGATACACTTCAGCATCTTTAATGGCTTCATGTGACTCTATAACGGCTTCAATTTCTAATAAATTCAATGATTTCACCTTTTGATTGAGAGGATACAGCGAATCGTGTCGTAATAAATTCAACACATTGGTTGTATCAACAAATTCATGTGCTTTATCAATATTGCAGACAATATAATTGCAATTTGTATTTACTCGCTTACGATGCACAAATCCAAGTATTAGTAGCAAATACACAATCAAGGCCAACCACTTTATCAGAACAATAATAAATTTTTTATTCCCCATCATAAGCTACTTTAATTTGTGGTACAAATCGGTCAATATCGCCTGCCCCGAGCGATACAAGCACGTCCAAATCCATGCATTTTAATGTGTTCAACAATTCAGATTTCTCTACAAGGAATTTCTGTGAATTATCAATTTGCTCAAAAATCAAATTTGATGTAACACCGGCAATCGGCAACTCCCTAGCGGGGTAAATTGGTAATAAGACTAATGAATCAAATTTTGAAAGCTCCAATGCAAAGTCAGTGGCAAAATCATTAGTACGACTATACAAATGGGGTTGAAAAATTGCTGTCAGCTTTTTATCTGGAAAAGTATTTCGCAAACTCTCGTATGTTTTTCGAATTTCTTCAGGATGATGTGCATAATCGTCGATATACACAAAGTTTGGCTGATTTACAATCATCTCAAAACGCCGCTTGATTCCGGAAAAACTTTGCAACGCTACATTTAGTTTATCTGGATTTAATCCGTTTATAAGGGCCATAGCCGCCGCTGCAATTGCATTTTCACAATTCAATAATCCGGGGACTCCCATTTTCAGTCCTCCAATTTTGCCTTCAGGTGTTTGCAAATCAAATTGATAAAACATTCCATTAAGTTTGAAATTTTCACCATAAAAATCTGCTTCGGTATCATCTAAAGCATAACGGAATAGTTTCGTTCTCGCATTAAGCTCCAGACCTTGTTTAACAACAAGGCAATTTTTATTAGACTCAGCAAATTCCTGAAATGTATTAATCAGATTTTCGTGTGTTCCATAAATATCCAAATGATCAGCGTCAGTACTTGTAATAATACTGCAGTTGGGTGTTAAATATAAAAACGAGCGATCAAACTCATCGGCCTCAACCACCAACTGATTGCTGTTATCAGCACTTACATAATTTGAATTAAAGTTTTTTGATATCCCACCAAGGAAGGCATTTGCCTTTGTTTCGGTAAACTGCATTAACCAGGCAAGCATAGTAGAGACCGTTGTTTTTCCATGAGTGCCAGCTACTGCTAGCGTAAACATATTACGACTTAACAAACCTAAGACCTCAGCGCGCTTATAAAGCTGAAACCCTTGATTTAACAAGCCCTTTTTTTGTGTGTTATTATTTGGGATTGCCGGAGTATAAACAAACAAACAATGTTTCCTATCGAGTAATTTCTTTGGAATCAAATCCATATTATCCTTATAATGTACTGACATTCCTTCATCAATAAGCTTTTGGGTTAAAGGCGACTCAACACGATCGTAACCGGCAACCTCAACACCATTGGCCTGAAAATATCGTGCAAGCGCACTCATTCCAATGCCACCAATGCCGAGGAAATAAGCATATTTTATGTTTTTCAGTTCAATCATTTCATTAATTCAGTACAATAGGCAACAATTTCATCCACTGCATTTGGACGAGCAAGTTTAACCATGTTTTCAGAAAATATTTTTCTTGTATTTTCATTTTTCAACAAATCAAGTGCTGCCGGCACGAGTTTTTCGCGTGCTTCGGAATCAGGAATCAGCATAGCGGCATCAATAGTTTTTAGTGCCATTGCATTTTTTGTTTGATGATCTTCAGCCACATTTGGCGAAGGCACAAAAACGGTAGGTTTTTTCACAAGACATAATTCAGAAATTGTGCTTGCGCCAGCTCTTGAAATCACCACATCTGCAATTGCATAAGCAAAATCTATTTTATAAATAAATTCCCTGACTTGAATAAATTTTTCAGATTCAGGAACACTTTCTCTAGCCTTTTGATAACCAGTTTTTCCGGTTTGCCATAGCACTTGAATACCGGCTTTTATTAACAATTCCCAATCTTTTGCCAAACTGTCATTAATGGTTTTTGCTCCCAAGCTACCACCAACGATAAGTAGTACAGGCTTATCCGGCTGAAAACCAAAATGTTTAAGTGCTTCCTGTTTTTTATTCTCAACATCACGGATATCTTGCCTTACAGGATTTCCCGTAAAAACGATTTTCTCTTTTGGAAACCAACGATCAAGCTTGTCATAGGCAACACATATTTTATCGACAGTTTTTGCCAGCAGTTTATTTGTTATTCCGGGAAATGAATTTTGTTCTTGTATTAAGGTGGGTATTCCCTTTTTAGAAGCTACTCTGAGTAATGGTCCGCTTGCGTATCCGCCTACACCAACAGCGAGATCAGGGTTAAATGTCTTTATAATGCGTCGTGCTTTAATTAAGCTTTGGATTAATTTGAATATAAATTTCACCGTATGCAATGACAATTTTCGGCGCAATCCGACAACCGGCAATCCAATGATTTCATATCCTGCTTTCGGCACTTTTTCCATTTCCATTCGCCCAAGCGCACCGACAAATAAGATTTCAGCATCGGGAAATTTCCCCTTAATCCCGTTGGCAATACTAATTGCCGGATAAATATGTCCGCCGGTGCCTCCACCGGAAATTATAATACGCTTTTGTTTATTCATCCTCATTAGTTTTTAATTTTTCAGACGACATTTCCTGCATAATTTCATTTTTTTGTGCTTCTCGACTAACGCTGAGTATTAATCCGAATGCAACACCAATAAAAATTAGCGATGTTCCTCCCATACTGACAAATGGCAGTGTTTGTCCGGTAACGGGAAGCAGATTAACAGCTACAAGCATATTAGCAAAAGCTTGAAAGGTCAACGAAATAATGAGTCCGGAAACCATGTATGCAGAAAAACTTCCTTTGGTCTTTCGAATAACATTTACAGATCGGGAAAATAAAATGATATAGAATAATGGTAAAAATAATCCTCCTATAATTAGTCCATACTCTTCTACAATAATTGCAAAAATAAAATCAGAGTATGGATGCGGTAAAATATTTCTTTGCACTGACTTCCCCGGTCCTTGCGGTAAAATTCCGCCTGATGCGATTGCAATTCGAGAGTGATCGGCTTGAAAATTACCGTCATTATCTCCTGAAACAAAACTCTCAACTCTGGCTTTCCAAGTTTCAACTCGACCACTGTTTGGCATTGCCATCATAACAAGCACAAAGAAAGTCCCAGCAAGGATTGCTATTCCAATCATTCCAAAAATATATTTTCCTTTGATTTGCGCCACAAACATCATGACAACGACCACTCCAAAAAGGAGTAATGCGGTTGAGAAATCGGCAGGAAAAATCAGCCCACAAACGATAAAAACAGGAATCATAATTATCTTAAAAGCAGATTTAAAATTTACAATTTCTTGTTTTCGCTTTGCAAGTAGGCGAGCTAAATACATAATTAAGGCAATTTTTGCTAAATCAGAAGTTTGAAATGAAAGTCCTCCTGGCAAGGTTAACCAACGAGATGCACTATTTAGGTTTGTCCCGATAAGCATTGTCAGAACCAGCAATATAATTGCAAGGTAATAAATGTATTTAGAGAGCTTACTAAAATACACATAAGGAATTCGATGAATAACATATATCACACCAAAGGAAAAAAGAAGTAATACTACATGTTTTATTAAATAAAACGAAGTATTACCTTCCTGCATTTTATAGGCAAGCATTCCTGAAGCAGAATATACAGACAAAATAGAGTAGGTTGCTAAAAAGAAAAGCACTACCCAAATGGCAAAATCCCCTTGCAGATATTTGCTGAGTCGTTTCATTATAAAGCCCTTACTTCTGCTTTAAATTGTTGCCCTCTATCTTCGTAATCATCAAACAAATCGAAACTAGCACAAGCTGGGCTAAGTAAAACGATCTCTCCTTCTTTTGCAAGATAATAAGCCGAATTCACAGCATCTTTCATGTTATTTGTATCGACAATTACATCTACAACTTTATTAAAGGCTGCATAAATTTTCTTGGTATCTTTTCCGAGACAAACAATAGCTTTTACATTTCGTTCAACCACCTGAAGCATTTCTGCATAATCATTGCCTTTATCAACTCCACCTACAATCCACACGACAGGTCTGTTCATGCTTTCAAGGCCATACCATGCAGAATTCACATTCGTAGCTTTGGAATCATTAACAAACTCAATTCCGTGAACTGAAATAACGGGTTCTAACCGATGTTCAACATTTTTAAAATCCATCAATCGCTCTCTGATGGTTTCTTTTTTAATTCGAAGCACATGTGCAATTACTCCTGCTGCCATTGAATTGTAGGCATTGTGGACTCCGTGAAGTGCTAAATCTTGTACTGCCATATTGAATTTGTTTTTTAGGTTAAAATGAATTGTTTCTTGTGATTTAAAAACCGCTGGTTGTACATCAAGCAGATTAAGGCTAAATGGGATCATTTGCATTTTCATATTTCGTGATTTAAGTGCTTTTTCAATCACCGAATCATCTGCGCAATAAATAAAATAATCATCAGCGTTTTGATTTTGTGTAATTCTAAATTTTGAATTAATATAATTTTGGAAAATAAACTCGTAGCGATCCAGATGGTCCGGAGTTATATTCAAAAGTACAGCGACGTCAACTTTAAAATTAAACATTCCATCCAACTGGAAGCTACTGAGTTCTAAAACATAATAATCGTAGTTTTCAAAAGCCACTTGCATTGCAAAGCTTTTCCCGACATTCCCACCCAATCCAACATTCAAGCCGGCATGTTTAAGGATATGATATGTCCATAAACTTGTGGTTGTTTTTCCGTTGCTTCCTGTAATACATATCATTTTTGCATTGGTATATCTACCGGCAAATTCAATTTCGGAAATAACAGGAATTTTTTTTGCGATTGCTTTTTGAATCACCGGTACAGTATCGGGGACACCTGGGCTTTTAATGATTTCATCGGCTTGCAAAACTGTTTGCATAGTATGTTTGCCTTGCTCAAAATCAATTTCATGACTGACAAGCAATTGACGATATTTATCTGGAATTTGTCCAAAATCTGACACAAACACTTCATGCCCTTTGACTTTAGCAAGTACAGCAGCACCAGTGCCGCTTTCTCCAGATCCTATGACAACAATTTTACTCACTTTATCTCATTTTTAGTGTGACAATTGTAAAAACAGCCAACAAAATGCTGACAATCCAAAAGCGGGTTACAATTTTTGATTCGGGATATCCTTTTTTCTGATAATGGTGATGCAAAGGAGACATCAAGAAAATTCTGTGCCCTTCACCAAATCGTTTTTTCGTGTATTTAAACCATGATACTTGTAAAACAACGCTCAAACTTTCCATCAAAAAGACACCACAAAGTATTGGTATCAATAATTCTTTACGGATTAGGATGGCAAATACAGCAATAATTCCTCCAATTGTCAAACTTCCGGTATCGCCCATAAAGACTTGCGCCGGATAAGAATTATACCACAAAAACCCGATGGTTGCTCCAACAAATGCACTCATAAATACCACAAGTTCACCAACATTAGGAATGTACATGATTTTAAGATAATCTGCCGTTATAAAGTTACCTGAAACGTATGCCAGTATCAGTAAAGTTGCGCCGATAATTGCCGAGTTTCCGGTTGCCAAGCCATCTAAACCATCTGTAAGATTAGCCCCATTTGACACCCCAACAATAATTATGATTACAACAATAATAAAAGCAATCCATGTCCAGATACCGGGTGAATCCATGAACCATACTAACCACCGATAATTTAATTCATTGTTTTTCAGAAATGGAATGGTTGTTCGTGTCGATTTGTGATCCATATAATCGGTAGTTTTATCACCATTTACTTCAGAAACATTTACCATGTTTTCAATTCCCATTTCCGGTGTAATATCCTCCACACGATCGCGCACCACAGCAGAATCAGAAAAGTACAGTGTTACTCCTACAATCAATCCCAAGCCAATTTGCCCAAGAATTTTAAATTTTCCTGCAAGCCCTTCTTTATTCTTTTTAAAGATTTTAATGTAATCATCAAGAAAGCCAATTGCACCAAGCCAAAGAGTGGTAATAATCATAAGAATGATATAAATATTATCGAGTTTTGCGAACAAAAGTGTTGGGACCAGAATGGATAAAATAATTATCAGCCCTCCCATTGTCGGTGTCCCCTTTTTCTGTAATTGACCTTCGAGCCCTAAGTCTCGCACGGTTTCACCAATTTGCAAACGCTGCAAGTAATTAATAATCCGTTTTCCGAATACTAAAGACACGATAAGTGAAGTAATCACCGCAAGTCCCGCACGAAATGTAATGTACTCAAACATTCCTGCTCCCGGCACATCCAACTGATCTAAATATTTAAATAAATAATAAAACATAAATTATTTTTTTATCAATTCGCGAATGATTTCTCTATCATCAAAATGATGTTTCACATGATTAATTTCCTGATATGTTTCGTGTCCTTTTCCTGCGACAAGCACAAGATCTCCTGGTTTTGCAAGGGTCCATGCAACTTTAATTGCAGCTTTTCTATCGCTGACACGTAAAATGTTTGCTGCTTTATCCACTGGAATTCCTTTTTCAATATCGTCTATAATTTTTTCAGGATTTTCAGTACGTGGATTATCAGATGTCAACACAACTTTGTTTGACCACAGTGCTGCAATTTTACCCATTTCCGGTCGTTTAGCAGGATCACGATCTCCACCGGCACCAACAACAGAAATAATTGACTCACCCCCCATTTTAAATTCATTGAGTGTTTCCAACACATTTCTCAAAGCATCTGGAGTATGTGCATAATCGACAATTACAGTAATACCACTTTCAGAGCGAATGCTTTCCATTCTGCCTTCAACAGATTTTAATTTGCTTAGATTAATAAGCATATCATCTTTTTCAAAGCCCAAAAGTCTTGCAGCAGCATAAACTGCCAACAAATTTGATGCGTTATAAAGTCCGAGGAAAGGAGTCCAAATTTCCGTTCCATCAATGAATAATTGCATGCCATGAAAATGTTTTTCTTCAATTTTCAATCTAAAATCGGACATACGTTTTAACGAAAATGATTTTTTCTCGGCTTTGCAATTTTGAATCATTACAGCCGCATTTTTATCATCGGTATTAACCAAGGCAAATGCATCGGATTTGAGTACATCAAAGAGTGATTTTTTAGCAGTAAGATAAGATTGAAAATCCTTGTGATAATCTAAATGATCATGCGATAAATTGGTAAAAATTGCCCCATCAAAATCTAAGCCTGCAACGCGTTTTTGATCTAGCGCATGAGAGCTTACCTCCATAAAACAGTATTGACAACCGGCATCGAGCATTTTACGCATTAATGCATTAATTTGAAGCGGATCGGGTGTTGTGTGTGTTGCAAGAATTTCTTCAGTATGAATATAATTTCTGACAGTGGAAAGCAAACCGGCTTTGTATCCAGACAACTCCATCAATTGATACATTAAGGATGCAATGGTTGTTTTCCCATTGGTTCCGGTAACTCCGACCAGTTTCAATTGTGCTGATGGGTTTCCGTAATATTCAGATGCGAGTAAAGCAAGTGCTTCGTGCGATGACTCAACTTGAAAGTAGGTGATTTCATCTTGGATTTGCTCAGGTGTTTTTTCACACACAATACCGGTTGCACCGTTTTGAATTGCTTGTGCAATAAACCTATGTCCGTCAACCTGAGTTCCGGGCACTGCAACAAAAATTCCATTGCGTGAAATTTTGCGTGAATCAAACTGAATATCAGCATATTCGACCGTGTTCTCCATATGCAAAACAGAGCAGTTTAAAATTGTTTTTATGTGTTCATTATTCATACTCATCCCAATTCAATTGTAATTATATCACCATCTTTTAATGTTTGACCAGATTTTATTGATTGTCTGAAAACTTTCCCTCTTCCGTTTACTCTAACCACTAAGCCGAATTCCTCAAGTACTTTTATTGCATCGCTGAGTCCCATTCCAACAACATTCGGCACTAATTGCTTATTACTGTAATCACGTATATAGTACATCAATTTGTCATCTTGATTTACAGGATATACCCACTGACAATTTCTTAATTCTCTCTCGTCATGAGGGATTTTCATTACATCTAAGGCAGCATCTAATTTCTGTCTATCTGAAACTTTTACACCCGGAATATTTAATTCCGGCTTAGCCACAGAGTCCACTGCTTTCATTTCAGGATCAATAGCATGTATTTTATCTGCAACCGCACGAAAAACAGGACCAGCGACAATGTTTCCGTAATATCCACCCTGCTTTGGATCATGGATAGTAACGATGCAAGAATATTTTGGTTCCTCTGCCGGGAAATATCCGACAAAAGAGGATAAATAATGCTGTCTTTTATTTGCCTGTCCGTAATTGATTTGTGCAGTACCTGTTTTTCCGGCAATTTGATAATTGGTGGTATTTAAATTGGTAGCTGTTCCCCGCAAAAGTACTCCCACCATCATTTCATGCACTTTTTGAATAGTTGAATGTGAACATATTGAAGGATTTATCACCTGAACAGGAAATTCATTTACAATATCTCCACGATAAGATAATGCTCTTGCAAAACGGGGTTTTACTTTTTTGCCATTATTTGCAACTGCATTATAAAACGCCAAAGTTTGCAAGGGTGTGATTTGCACTTCATACCCGATAGACATCTGAGGCAAAGAAATTCCACTCCATTTCGGGTCGCCTGGATAGCGGATTAACGGTTCTGCCTCACCGCGAATTGCAATCTCGAGTTTTTGATTTAGCCCAAGCTTATAGAGTCTGTCCACATAATGTTCAGGTCTGTCTTTGTAATTTTCGTAAATTACTTTTGAAATTCCGACATTTGAAGATTTTACAAAAGCTTCTTGAAAATTAATGGTTCCAAAGCCTCCTTCATGCGAATCAACCATCCGGTGATTAAAATAATAGTGAATTCCACGACCAGTTTCAATCATATCATCGGGTGAAATGACATTATCTTCCAAAGCGACTATTACGGATGCCAATTTAAAAGTTGAACCCGGGTCAGTTGCTTCACCTACTGCATAATTATAGGCTTCGTAAAAAAAATCGTTTTGTGTTCGCTTCAGATTTGCAATCGCCAAAACATCGCCGGTTTGTACTTCCATAACAACAACAGAACCATGCTCAGCATTATGTTTTCTCAACTGACTTTCTAATGCCGTTTCAGCAACATCCTGAATTCTGATATCTATACATGTAATTAAATCTACTCCGTCTTGTGGTTCAATTTCTTTTCCATCATTAATTGGCATCCATAAATCTCCGGCAACCTTTTGCTTCACTGCAAAGCCTTCTACCCCCCGTAAATCTTTATCAAAATAATCTTCTAAGCCAACGCCTTTTCTTCCACCTTGCCTAACCGTACCAATTGTTCGTTTAGCAAGTATTCCAAACGGATGCTCTCGCTCATTTCTCTGGAAATATACAAATCCACCCTTAAAACGTCCTTTACGAAAAATAGGACAAGCTTTTAATTTTTTTAACTGATCATAATTTGCACTATAACTAAGTTGCACATATCGAGACCCTATATCTCTTGCATTATGAAGCTTTGAATGATAATAAGAAAGGTCTTTACCCAATATTTTGGATAAGGAAATTGCAAGGGAGTCTATATTTTCTTGAAAAACTTTGTCAGTAATCGGATCACAATTAGGATCCCAACCAACCTCATAATAAGGAACAGATGTGGCAAGAATTCGCCCATCACGTGCACAAATATCTCCACGCACCGGTTCAATAATACTTTCTCGGACAACCTGTTTGCTGAGCGCTTCAATTTCCTCACGATCCGTAAACGCTTGCAACACAATAACACGCCCAAACACAAGGACTCCAAGCAAGACTACGACAACATAGACTAGCTTGATACGCCACATGATTTGTTTTTGTTCTGGTTTCATTCTTCGGTATAATTGATTTTTATTGGAGGCTCATCCGACATTGTCAAATCAGACTCATATTCTGCTAATCGTTTTAACACTTCATGCTGTCTGGATTTTGACATCAACATTGACTGCACGGTAATTTTTTCTGATCGCAACTCGCGAATTTCTTTTCGTGTTTCCTCTGTTTTAACAAATACTTTTTCTGCATGATATCGATTTGCAATAAAAACTAATGCAAGCACAGCAAGGAAAATAATAAAGGGAATCTGATTGATGACAACATCTTTCATCAATAAGCTACCGTCCAAAATTGCTTTTGCGTTTTCGCGCAATTTCGGATTAAACTTCCTCTTTTGTTTTTCCTTTTTCTTTACCACAATTATTTTCGTTCTGCGACACGCATTTTCACACTGCGGGCACGCGGATTTCTTTCAATTTCATTTTCATCAGCGCCAATTGGCTTTCTGGTTATTTGTTGAAATGGAGCTTCAATATTTCCGAAAAAATCTTTATTAATCTTCCCCTCTAAATTTCCGGAGCGAATCAAGTTTTTAACCATTCGATCCTCCAAAGAATGATACGACAATACAACTAACTTTCCGCCAGGACGGATTACATTTGCCATCTGCAACAGCATTTCCTCAAGCGCCTGCATTTCCTGATTCAACTCAATTCGAAGCGCTTGAAAAACCTGCGCCAAGAATTTATTTCGCTTCGCTGGTAATACATGATCGGATGCAATTTTCGCCAAATCACCAGTAGTTTTTACCGGATGATTATAACGAGCACTTATTAGATGTCGCACAAAACTCACAGGCGATTTTATTTCTCCGTATTCCCGAAACATCCGAAGTAAAGCATCCTGACTATAATCATTCACAATGTCCGCCGCTGTTTGATTAGCATTTTGATTCATACGCATATCAAGCGGAGTGTTCCAACGAAAACTAAAGCCTCTTACATCATGATCAATTTGCCTTGAGGAAATTCCCAAATCAGCCAAAACTCCATCCACCGGTAATGCATCGTAATAGCGTAAAAAATTGGTAACATAACGAAAATTTGCCATAATCAACTGAAAACGAGAGTCATCTAATTGATTTTCAAGCACTGCCTGATCTTGATCAAACCCAAATAAACGCCCCTGTTTCAATCGAGAGAGCATTTCAGCAGAGTGTCCACCTCCTCCGAAAGTAAGGTCAACATAAATTCCATCAGGAACAATGTCCAATGCATCAACAGAGGGTTTTAGTAAAACAGCTTCATGATATTTCATTGTCATCAAAGAGATTTTCAGATTGACCTAATAATTTTTCAGCAAGCGACCCGAAATCATCCAGTTGTCTCATATTGTTCCATGAATCCAATGACCAGATTTCTATTTTTCTGTCAAGTCCTGCAAAAACAAGGTCTTTCTCTGCATCAATCTCAGTGATTAAACGCTTTGGCAAAAGGAGGCGATTATTTGCATCCAGAAACAATTCTGCTGTTCCGCGATAAAATTGTCTCATAAACACCGCATGTTCCTTATTGTAAGGATTAAGCCGTTTTTGCAAAATGGAATTTTCTCTATCCCACTCAGCCATAGGATACAACACAAGACATTTTTCGAAAATATCCCGCTTTAGCACAAACCCCTTGTCCTCTGACCCTTTCATCTGTCTTTTCAAAACAGCAGGAAAGAGCCCACGACCACGTGCATCAAGCTTTACTATGTGTTCACCTACAAACATTTTTTCAAGTCGCTATACTTTGAACTGTAAAAGTAAAAATTATTTCCCATTTTTTCACATAATTTCCCATAATTTCCCATTTTGTTGATAACTTTTTCAATTTGAACTGATTAAGACTCACCTGAATGTATTAATAAGTCGAGTATTGCGAGATTATTTCCATAAATCAAATTAGATTTGTATTTTTGGTAAAAATTAAGAAGCATGGCAAATCAGGAAAAACAAACAGAAGCACTTCAAATTGATTTAGATATAATCCTACGAAAAAAATCGGGAAAACGAAAGGTTCCTAGGTTTGTTGTTTTGTTATTAAAACGCATTGTCCACCAAAATTTCATAAATGATCTTCTTCGTCGTCATCATGACAAGGAAGGCGTTGAATGGTCAAAAGCATTTTTGGATGAATTTGACATAAAAATTAAGACTTACGGTGAAGAAAATATTCCTGAATCGGGTCGATTTATTTTTGCAGCAAATCACCCTATGGGCGGTACCGAAAGTCATGTTTTCATGAAGGTTATTAAGGATCATTTTTCAGACATAAAATTCCCGGTTAACGATATTTTAATGGAACTGAAACCCATGCGATCATTGTTTGTGCCAATTAATAAATTTGGAGCGCAACAGAAACAAAACATTCAACTTTTAAACGACACTTTTAAATCAGACGCCCAAATTTTAATTTTTCCTGCCGGATTGGCATCTAGAAAAATTAAAGGAAAAATTCAGGATTTAGATTGGAAGAAAACCTTTATCACTAAAGCCATTCAAACAAAACGCGATGTAATACCTGTCTATATTAAAGGCAGAAATTCGAACTTTTTTTACAACTTAGCAAACCTCCGAAAATGGCTAGGCATCAAGTTTAACATAGAAATGATTTTTTTACCCGGCGAAGTTTTAAAACAAAGAGGGGCTACCATTTGTTTACATTTTGGAAAGCCTGTATCGTATAAGCAGTTTGACCGTTCAAAATCACATAAAGGGTGGGCAGACGAAATTAGAAATCAATTATATTCGATGCAGGACAAAAAATAAAGGTTAATTATTAAATTTGCATAAAATAAATTCAATGGAAACCATCATTCCGGCAATAGACAGAGCAGTATTAGTTTCAGAATTAAGCAAAGAACGCTTTCTCCGAAATTCAAATTACGGTAAGTCTGAATTATATGTTGTCAATCACGAAAATGCACCCAATGTTTTGCGTGAAATTGGCAGGCTCAGAGAAATAACATTTCGCGAAGCCGGCGGTGGAACGGGGAAATCTTATGATATTGACAAATATGACACAGCAGATATCCCTTACACACAATTAATCGTCTGGGACCCTGAAGATAAAGAAGTTACCGGAGGTTATCGCTATATATGTGGAGAGAATATTGCGCATGATTATAAAAACCTACTAGCGACTACCCAGTTATTTAATTTTTCCGACGAATTTATTCGCAATTACCTTCCACATACCATTGAACTCGGGAGATCGTTTGTACAACCCCGCTATCAATTTCAAAACAATCGTAAAAAAGGATTTTACGCATTAGATAATCTTTGGGACGGACTCGGTGCATTAATTGTAAGAAACCCTAAAATGAAATTTTTCTTTGGAAAAATCACCATGTACAAACACTTCAACATTGAAGCCAGAAACATGATTCTCACCTTCTTACATTTATATTTCCCCAATAAAAACAAGCTCATAACAACAAAAAATCCGATTTTTACCCCAACAGCTACTGATTTAAAACCATTTGAAGGAAATAATTATCAAAAAGATTACGCCATGCTTTCACAAAAAGTGCGAGCTCTCGGCGAAAATATTCCTCCATTATTTAATGCCTACATGAATTTATCTCCATCTATGCAAAGCTTCGGAACTGTTGAAAACCAACACTTTGGCGGGGTAGAAGAGACTGGGATTATGATTAACATTCATGATATTTACGAAAACAAAAAAGAACGTCACATAAAATCGCTTTAAGCCGATTTATTCACGCAAAAACGAAGTGATACCAAATGGTTAGCCTCGAAAAATCGTTTGGCATTATACTAGATCAGGTCATGAAATAGGTTGACACAAAATAGTGTTAATAAGTCAACTTAAATTAGAATTAAAATAAAAAAAGCATGGAGCCAAACAGTCCAAAAACTCAAAGAAGAACAGATCAAGCATGGGTCTCAGAAATTACTTATGTCTAGCAATAAGAAACGCAAGACATTTCAAAGCACCCGTTTATCAAGTTACCATGCCATTTATTAAATATTATTTCGTCCAGATTTAGCAATTCCTACCCTATGTTTTTTATTGCATGTTCACAGTACTATTTGTTGTTTTAGCATCTTATTTCAATTCAAGTCTTAGCTTTTTTATAATTAAATCAATTTTTTCAAAAATTGATAAATCTTGTGTTTGATAGTCAACGATTAACTCTTTTGCATGAACTTTAGCATCCGCTTTAATATTATGTTTTATTGCTTTTCTGTACACTTTGATTTTATTTTCACCTTCAATATGACTAAATATTGGTTGATAAGGATATTTTTCCGGATGTATTATCTGTTCCTTTTGTTTTTCATTAACGCCAATAATTGTAAGAAATTCCCAGTGTTGATACCATGCAGGTATTTTTTCACTCTTATTTCTCAAAATAAGTCCAATTTTATAATTAATTTGAGTTAATTTCTTAAAATGAAGTTCAGTTGATAATTCAAGGAGAAGAATAATACGATTTTTATAGTTTTGTGGAATCTTTTGACTGAGTGTTTTATCCCAATAAGTTTTTGTGGCGTTTTTTCCTAGATTTAGTGAATAGGCAAGCTCTCGAAAGTTATTTTCCTGAAAAGTAGAAAGAGAATCATTGGGAAATAGGCTCCTTTGAACTAAGATATAAAAGAAAGCTAATTCTTTTTGTCCGATTATATTGTAACTATTAGCTAATTCATTAAAAAAATATGCAGAAATATTATCGTTTTCAGAGGCGATTACTCTATGTACAACCGTCTCTAGATTTTTCAAATTATCTTTTATCAAAGTCTGGTTTTGCTGACTATTTATTAATTTCAAATAGTCATATTCTGATTTTGTACTAAACTGACCAAAGGCTGTCAAGCAGGATACACTTAAAGAAAGTGCTATGATTATATTAATTGATCTCATGGCTAAAATTTATATGTTAAAGATAAACTAGGAATTAAGTTATTGTGTTCATATGTAAGACTGTTCATTTTTAATTTAATACTGTATTTGTAGCGGATATACTCTTGTTTTTTTTCAAGTCGATATTTCCCATGAATCCAATCAAATAAATAAGAAGAAACAATAAGAGTTATTGATGAATAAAAAATAACCATATTTTTATTATTGTCTGAGTCTAAACTTGAAAAATCGCCTATTTTTAATCCGAGATTATTCATGTTATAAGAATTTAAGGCAAGCCCTGAATATCCAAGTAGTCTGACGCCAAGCAAACTATAACCAGTTGCAAAATCCTTGGCTTTAAAATGGATATAACCCGGAACAATAACACTGTATGCCATATCCATCATCCTTATATTTCTTGACAAAATTTGATATTCATCCAACAAGGTATTTTCATATAAATTTGACATCTCGACATTATCATCTTTTAGTCTTGGATAAATATCAAAATCTTGTGCTTGAATAATATTGCTTAAAGCAAGCAGACATACAATAAATAATTTATTTCTCATTTTTATAGAATTTTGTTTTTATAATTACTGTGAACTCGTATATAACCACACCTCCACCTACAAACACCTGCTAATCATTTATTACTATCCGCATACCATGTGCTAAGCATTTATAAAAGAGTTTGCTTGTTTCTTTCTTTGCGAAAGATAGCAAAAATTCTGCAATACCGATTGTGATTCAAAACTACCGATATGCTACGCCTATCGGTGTTGAATCTACATCGGCATTATACTTGCAAGTTTGATTAATAAATGGTATAAAATATGAAGAGCCTGCTTGTTTTTTGAACATCGTTAACACCTAAAATCATCATATTGCCTTCATAAAAATCGAGAAAACTGGATTAAAGTGCATAGTTTCGAGCAAAATGGCTTAGTTCAAGCAGCCTATCCCTGCAACATTCCGTAAGAAATACTCACTGGGTTTCCGAAATATCGGAACAGCACTCATATTCCTATATACTAGCAAACGTTATTTGAATAATTTTAAGTAATCATTAAACACAAATAATTTTCCGCGTTTTCCACCAGTAATTTCATTTAATATTTTCAAATCTTCTAATTCCTTAATAAGTTTATACACTGATGGTAGAGATAATTCAGTTATCTGACGAGCTATTTTTGCATCAATTATTGGTCGTTGAAACAAATGATTAATAATTAACAGAGCATTATTGGAACGACTTCCTAGGCCTTGAAGTTTTAATTCCACTTCTTTTTGAAGTTTTAGTATACCATCAAAAGTTTCAATGCTATTTTTTGCAGTTTCAATAACACCAACCAAAAAGAATTTAACCCACTGAATTATATCATTCTTTTCTCTAACTCTCATAAGGTTATCATAATATAGTGTTCTATTTCTTTCAAAAAAGTCTGATAAATATAAAATTGGCTTTTTCAAAATTCCTTTTTCAACTAAATATAGCGTAATCATAAGTCTTCCTACTCTTCCATTACCATCTAAGAATGGATGAACTGTTTCAAATTGATAATGAATAAGTGCTATTTTCAACAAATCAGGGAAATAGAAGTCTTCACTATGTGCAAATTTCTCTATATCACTCATATAATTATTCACAGAATCAAATGTTGGTGGAATAAATATTGCATCATTAATTGAAGCTCCACCAATCCAATTTTGACTACTTCTAAATTCACCAGGCAACTTGTGCTTTCCTCTAACTCCTTTCAATAAAGTTTTATGTGTTTCTTTTATGAGCCTTGATGAAAACGGAAATTTATTTAAATTTTCAATTGCAATATGTAAAGCAGAGATATAATTTTGTACTTCCTCCCAGTCATTCCTATTTTCTTTATTTACATCCTCTTTATCAAGAAATGCATCTTCAATATTTGTTTTTGTTCCTTCAATCTTACTAGACTGTGTTGCTTCTTTGACAATATGCATACTTATAAATAAGTCAATATTTGGAATGTATTCTGAATACATATCTAACCTGCCAATTTGTCTATCTGCTTGACTTAGCAAATTTATTAGTTCCATATTTTCAAGAATCCATTGCTTATTGATTTCATCAGGTTGAAAACTCTTAAAAGTTCCTTGATTAATATATGTCCCAGCTTTAAAATTCTTCATTTTTCAAAATTTCTTAAACAAAAGTAACTCTTATTTAAAAAATACCAAGAATATTTAAATAAGATTTTTCTAAATTAAAAATAAGTGAGATTTATTAATTAATAAGATTAGTTTTTAATGTTTGCCAACTCGTATATAACCACACCTCCACCTACAAACACCTGCTAATCAATCATTATTATCTGTATGCTAAGGATTTATCGAGTTTGCTTGTTTACATTGCAAAAGATAGTGAAAATTATGCAATACCGATTGTGATTCAAAACTACCGATATACTACGCCTATCCGTGTTGAATCTACATCAGCATTATACTTGCAAGTTTGATTAATAAATAGTATAAAATATGAAGAGACTGCTTATTTTTTGCTTAATTGAATTTCCGCAGGACAAACATAAAGATAAACAACCCTTGCATCGCCTCAAAATAAAAAATGAGACATTCTTAATTTATACCATTTTTTTTATGATTTAAGACAAGCTTCTAATCAGTTGACATTTAGAATTATAATCGTTTTTAATCATTTACAAACGAATGTTAAACGAAAGCAAACATTTATTTACCGACTAATTATATATCGGCGCTGTATGTTTGCACTGTGCTTTCGAAACAAATGGAAGCAGAAACAAAATTGTTAACTTTTAAAATTTTAATGTTATGAATAATTTAAGTAATCGCGTTGTATTAATTGGAAATTTAGGAAACGACCCACAAGTGCGTCAATTTGAAAACGGAAACGCAATCGCACGTTTTAGTGTTGCAACCACCGAGTATATCAAAGGGAAAGATGGTGATAAAGAATCGAAAACAACTTGGCATAAAGTTGTGGTATGGAATGGCAGAGCAAAATACGCAGAAAAATACTTGCGTAAAGGAAATAGAGTTGCGCTTGAGGGCAAACTCGACAATCGTAGCTGGGAAGACAAAGACAAAAATCGTCATTACATTACTGAGGTCGTTGCAAATGAGGTCATTTCCTTTTCATGGAATGATTTAGAACAATCTGAAAAGTAGTATTCATCATCTCTTACGGAAAAAACTGTGTCCTTGGGCGCAGTTTTTTTTTTATTATAATATCATTTCACAAAACTGCTGCATTCCTGCACCCGCTTTTGCCTGAATTACATGTACATCAGTAAACTGACGAGCACCAAATTCACCGGGGTCAATCAGAAATTTTCGACAATTCTGAGGAGCATAATCAATTAATCCTGCAGCCGGATACACATTCAAAGATGTTCCAATCACAAGAAAAACATCCGCTTTCCCAAAAATTTCAATCGCAGGTTCAATATTCGGCACCGCCTCTCCAAACCAGACAATGTGAGGCCTGAGCTGAGAACCTAATTCACAAGTATCTCCAATATTTAATACTGCTCCATCAATATCATAAACTAAGCTTGGATTTTTCGTACTGCGAGCTTTACAGATTTCTCCATGCAAATGTAAAACCTTAGTACTGCCGGCTCGCTCATGCAAATCATCCACATTTTGAGTGATAATATGTACATCAAAATTTTGCTCTAATTCTGCAAGTTTTAAATGTCCTGCATTCGGTTCTGCTTGCAACACCTTTTCGCGTCTGACATTGTAAAACTCCAATACCAATGCAGGATCGCGCATCCATGCTTCAGGTGTTGCCAGTGCCAAGGGATCATATTTTTCCCACAATCCATCTTTATCACGATAAGTTGCAATTCCACTTTCCTGACTCATTCCTGCTCCCGACAGAACTACTAATTTTTGTTTTCCCATATTATTATTTATAAATGACTAAACGTAACCAAATTTAATAAAAATCAGGAATTTTACCAAATCCACAATCCCAAGCACCATTATTAATTTGTGTTTCATCACTTCCCGAGTTCCTTCCAAGCATAAAAAAAATATCCACTTCGTTTATGGATTTCTCTAAACTCATGACATCTTAATAATAAAGTTTAACCTTAAAATCTCAAAATTATGAAAACTAAAGCTATTTTACTCGTCCTCTCGCTCTCATTTTTCTCATTTGCATTTGCCCAAGTAGGAACCATTCAAGGCACTGTATATGATAGCGAAAAAAACACAATTCCAGGAGCTACTGTCGAAATCATATCTGGTATTTCTTATGTCATTGTTGCCAGCGACATTGAAGGAAACTTCAAACTCAAACCATTAGAACCAGGTACTTACAGTATCACAATTAACAGTATGGGCATGCACCCATTAATTATCAACGACATTAATGTCCGTCCAAATCAAATCAGTTTTGTGGATAAAGCAATCCTGAAATCAGATGCCGTAGTAATTAAAGGTTCGGCGCTCGTTGTCGGAAATGATGAACGCATTATTGATCCTGAAAACACCTCCAAAATGCCGATTAATCGGGATGTTATTAAAAAACTTCCCGGATCGAAAAACCCCGTTGACATTGCGGTAAGTTTGAGCACTGACATTTCAAAAGACGAGAACAATCAAATGATTATTCGTGGTTCACGTCCTAGCTCATCGAATGTGTATATTGATGGCGTAAAACTTGAATCAAATGGTGCCGGAGGCGTTCCAAGTCTTGCAATTGGCGACATGGAAATATACACTGGCGGTGTTCCTGCAAAATATGGGGATTTTACTGGAGGAATTGTCATCATGCGTACTGCATCTTATTTCGATTTGCTCAACGAACATGAAGCAAGACAAAGACGATTTGAAGAACTCGCAGCCTTTGAAGCGGACCAAGCAAAACTTGAAACAAAGGAAGATTAGTTGAAGCGTTATCCCTATCTGAAGCGTTATAATAATACCCAAAGCCTTTAAAAAATGCGTAAAAAGAAAAACCATAGCACCCTCAACGATGAACAACTGCTAAACAGCTACTTCAAAAGTAGAAATGCAGAGTTCATCGGAGAGTTATGGAATCGCTACTCACGACTCATTTTTGGTTTATGCTTAAAACTATTAAAATCACGCGAAGAGGCTACCGACGCAGTGAATGGAATCTTTGAAAAACTCTTAAAGACAAATTCATCGGATGAAATTATCAGCGTACATACATGGATATACACGTTCAGCAAAAATCACTGTTTACAGATTTTACGAAAAAAACAAAGAAGAAATATTTTGCTTAAAGGCTTCGCTGCCGACCGTGAAAATGCCACTACATATTTTAATGAAAAAACATTTGAATACGAGGCTTTGCGATCTGCAATCTCTGAGCTTTCTGAACAACAAAAAACCTGCATCAGGCTATTCTATTTTAATGAATATTCTTATCAAGAAATTAGCGAAGAAACCGATTGGGCAACAAGTCAAATAAAGAGTTATTTACAAAATGGCAAACGAAATTTAAAACTTGCATTAAATCATCTGACATATGAAAACAACTAAACAAAATATATTAATTGAAAAATTTCTGGAAAATAAACTTTCAGCAAATGATGTTGTGGAAATCCGAAAACTCATGCAAAAAAATACATTCTTTCGGGAATCCCTTCTTGGTTATATCGAAACCAATTCCCATCCGGAAGATTTAAATTTATTAGATGAAAAATGGAATCCGAAACCAAACCGAATAAATCGTAAATTCAGACTAATCGGATTATCAATTGCTGCCAGTTTTGCGCTGCTTTTCTTTCTAAAATTAAACGATACGCATAAAACCCAATACCAGCCCTTAGAACAAAAACACTATGCCCTTGAAACATATAACCTTCCTATAGTAATCATTTCTCCGAATCGTGATACCATCCGCGAAAGCGATAAAAATGACGTGCAAAATAAACCTGCACACTATGCGTATTACAAAAAAACCGGAATTAATGAGTCTCCTGAACGTGAAAAAATCACACCATTGTACAGAAAATCAAATTTATCAATCGAGACGGTATATAATAATTCTGAGATAAACTCAGATTGGATGACTTCCTCAAATCACTTATATGGCTTTCTTGACAAATACAAGATTGTAGATTACCGAGTTGATAATCGAAAAAATAAAACCGATTTCACAATTCCTGATCGCCACAACAAATCGGTTTCTAATAACTATTCTGATAACAAATCAGAAATTCCATACATGAATTTCCTTGCTGAAGCATTGACTAAATTCGATGCAGAAAATTATCACGCCGCCTTATATGATTTCAGAACAATTCTGGTGCAATATCCAAATGATATGAATGCTTTATTTTATGCAGGATTATGCCATTACCATACCAATAATCAGGAAAAATGCATCGCTGTAATGAATCGGATATTAAATGCAAAAATTAACACCTTTGACCAGGATGCAAATTGGTATCAAGCGATGTCCTACAAATCGATTCAAGACATTAAACAAACACGCATTCTGCTAACAGAAATATCGCAAAGCAATAGTTATTACGGCGTTATGGCCAATGATGAATTAAAAAAGCTTAACAACATAAAATGAAATACATATTAACTGTCATATTAGCCCTTTTGAGTTTGCTCGGGAATGCACAATTCCGGACAATTACCGGGCGTATTACAGATAGTATAAATAAAGCACCAATTGCCAATGTTAACATCAGTATTACAGGAACAAATTACGGATGTGCAAGCGACTCTTCCGGCTATTTTACGTTACGACTAAAAAGCCTTCCGGCAGAAATCCGATTTTCACATATTTTTTATAAAACAAAAACATTGGAAGTAAGCCGCGCCGTACAAATACGTAGAATCTCACTCGCTCCCAAAATCTACCTTTTAGATGATGCCATTGTAAAGCCGGTTGTCAATATTACCAAGGGAATGTTGTTCGACATTAAGGATTACATTTTTGCGGGAGACAGCATTTTACTATCAGGATATTGTTACAAATATCCAAAAGAAGAAAATCCTTGGTTAATTGCAATCAGTCCCAGTGGGGATACGCTAAGCAAGCAAGTAATTAGAATGGAAGGTCAATTTTACAGAGACTGCATGAATAACCTGCATTATTTGACAGAAACCACTGCTTATCAATTACATTGGGACGAAGATGAGTATATTTTCACGCATGCAGAACCACGGAAACGCTTCGAAGAATTCATGTATCCTTGTAAATTTGAAACTAAAAAAGCCTTCCTTTTTCAAATATATCAAGCACATAATCAAATGATTGATTATTACGCAGTAAACAAAATCAGTAAAGAAGCGAATCCTGTGATTAATATTGAAGATCCGATTGGTTTGAAAATGCTGGCTGACCGCGGAAGATTTCATGCTATGGGAAATAATAAACCGACAGCTGCTGATATCCGGTTTGAGGAAATGTGCTTTTTCGATTCCATTTATTCCCCTCTGATTTATCTCAAAGACAGTTTATATCTTTTCAATTTTATTCAAGATGAAATCATTGTTTATGATGAATCATTCGAGAAAATCCGCAAAATTAGCTGCAATGCGCATCACGATAGAAACTTTAAAGAAAAACTCATTGTTGATGAAATCGAAGGACGTATTTATGCACTGTATCAACGAGCCGGTTTATACCACATTCGAGAAATTAGTCTTATTACGGGTGAAATATTAGAATCATACAAAATCCCCGATTACCAATGGATAAATAAAATTAATGTAAACAATAATCGGCTGTATTTTCTTTATCGCAAAAAATTCACCGGAGATTTAATTTCCCTTTATGGGATGAAATTATGAATCAACTCAAAATTCCATGATCAAGAATATGAGATATCACAACTTTTGCACCAATCACAATGAGAATAAACCCTCCAATAATATCTGCCCATTGATAAATTTTCGGATAGTGAAAACGCTTTCTAGTCATTAAACCAAGAGCACTTGCAAGATACGTAATAACAAAAACAAATAATGCGGGGAACCATATATTTACATATAATAAGCCAAGGCTAAAACCCATAGCAAGCACATCAATACTGGTTGCAAAGGACATCCCAATAATCCAAGAAACTATAATTCGAATTTATTTCTTATCCGCTGGATTTTTTAATGCTTCACGAATCATATTTCCACCAATTAACAATAAAAGACCAAAAGCCAACCAATAATAACAAGCATCAATAAATTGAATTAATTGGACACCTGCAAAACACCTAACTAATGGCAACAAGGCTTAAAAGAATTGTTTATTACGACATTTTTTTTCCAAAAATATTCTTTAGATTTGCAGGTATCATTTATAAATCCTTCTTTTAATGAATAACACGATTCGCATATTCGTTTCCCTTTTGCTTTTCAGCAGCTTGGGACTAAAAGCCCAAACCACTGATTATTGGGTGTTTCTTGAGAATAAAAACACTGCTGATTATTCCATTGAATCCGATTTCACGGAAAAAGCTATTGCCCGTCGAAATTTACAAAACATTGAATTCGATGCCTCAGATTATCCGGTAAACGGAATCTATCAAGATCAAATATCAGCAATTGTAACGGAACTTGTAGGCGCAAGTCGATGGTTTAATGCGGCATATGTTAAAGCTACAGAGGAAGAAATTGTCAAATTAACCGATTTAGATTTTATTCGTCGAATTGAAAATGCTCTTGTTCCAGAAACATCTCCGTTTTGCGATTTTGAAACTGCTTCGGATGAATTATCTTCTCTAGAATCACTTATGATTACGCAACTCGCCATGTTCTATCCTAACCACTTTGAGGAAGCAGGACTCACAGGAAAAGGTGTCCGGATTGCTGTACTTGACGGTGGATTTCCTGGCGTTGAAACTCATGCCGCATTTGAACATATCCGTAAAGAAAATCGCATTATAGACACTTATGACTTTGTAAAAGATGAGCCAAATTCTTATCGTGGAATACAACACGGAACCATGGTTTTAAGCAATATTGCAGGGAAATATAACGACAAATTATTAGGTTTAGCACCGGATGCCGAATTTTTACTTGCTCGAACTGAGAAACGAACAGAACCTTACAAAGAGGAAATCTACTGGATGCAAGCAATGGAATGGGCTGATAGAAAAGGTGCTGACATCATTAATTCATCACTTGGATACACATATCATCGGTATTTTCAGGAAGATATGGACGGAAAAACCAGTCTTGTTTCGCAAGCGGCAAATAAAGCGGCCGAAAAGGGAATTTTAGTTGTCAATGCTGCCGGGAATGATGGTTCAAGTGATTGGCACTATATTGGAACACCAGCTGATGCTGATTCTATCCTCAGCATTGGCGGGGTAAACCCTGATACCTATTTGCACATCAGTTTTTCATCCTTTGGTCCTACAGCAGACGGAAAGATGAAACCTAATCTCTGTGCATCAGGAAAAGCCGTGGTTGCGAATAAAAAAGGAGACTACGGAATTTCCCACGGAACATCCTTTGCATCACCGCTTGCAGCAGGCTTCGCAGCATGTGCAAAACAAGCATTTCCTGAATTAAGTGTAATGGAATTAAAAGCAAAAATAGAAAGCGCAGGGAGTTTATACCCCTATTTCGATTATGCACATGGCTACGGAATTCCCGATGCAGGAAAGCTTTTAGATAAAAAATCTGTTGAAAAAACGATAAATATAATCGATGATGACAATGAAGTTGTAATTCGCATTACAGATGAAGTTTTTAAATCCTTAAGCGTACACGATAAATCACGATTGTTTTATCACATCCAAGATGAAACCGGAATACTAACAAAATATAAAGTATTAGAAGTACAGCAACAAGTGCCTTTAAGTTTGTCAAAAGAAAATCTTAAAGGAAAAACACTGATGCTACATTACAGAGGATATTCAAAATCTGTCGCATTTTAAACTTTTTTCAGTAATTTTAACCCAAAGATTTAAAAAATGAAACACACATTATTATTAATACTCATAGGACTGATAATTGCACCGGCATTTTCTCAAGCTGTACTTATTGAAGAAAACGAACCGGAACGGGTTTACAAAGAAACCAAGTGGGGACCAAACCGACAACATTTTGGATATTGGTATTGGAATTACGGATTTGCCATTCCTACTGAAACAAAATACGATGTGAAAATTGCAGCTTCGGGACAACATACGTTTGGGTATGCATATAAAGTAAAAGCACTTAAATTTATGGATGTCGGATTAAAACTAGCCTACAGCAATAAATTCTTTAATCTCAATGAAAATACCATTGAAATGTTTGATACAACAAGAAACTGGGACAAAATCCGCACATTTCAAAACGGAATTCAATCTGAAATGTTTCTGCGTTTTTATCTGAAATCAAAACGTGGAAATTATTTTGGACCTCATATTGATTTGGGTTTTTATGCAGATTATCATCTCAAATCAGGATGGTACAAACGGTATAAAGATGATAATATCGCAATAAAGCAAAAAGAATATCAAAACGGCGATTTTAATCAATTGTCATACGGCCCCACCTTCGCTTTTGGAGTAAATTCCATTTCTGCCTTTGCTCAGTATAATCTAAACTCGGTATTAACAAATGATGTAAACCTAAATCCAATGCCTAGTTTGATTTTTGGAGTGAATTTCGCTTTATTTTCTGCAAATTAATCCTATCCTGAACAATTTGACTGACCACAACTCCAGCAGTTTCAGTACGTAAGCGATAATTTCCCAATGCAACCGGTTTATACCCAGATTGAATGGCTGTTTTCAACTCTATATCAGTAAAATCGCCTTCAGGACCAATTAAAATAATGGTTTCTGTTTTCGGATTTACATGAGAAATTAACTGCTCATCAGGAATATCTTCACAATAGGCAATAAATTTTTCGACATCGGAAACATCAAATAAATTTTCGATAGCTTGTAAATCATGCAAAATCGGCTTATACAATCGCTTTGACTGCTTCATTGCTGCAACAATAATCTTTTCTAAACGCTCAGGCTTAATGTGCTTACGCTCTGAATTTTCACAAAGAAAAGGAGTAATCTCAGCCACGCCAATTTCAGTTACTTTTTCAAGAAACCATTCAAACCGACTGATGTTTTTCGTTGGAGCGATGGCAATATGCAACAAACTTTCGGGTCTTTCTTCAAATTTAACACACGCTCCAACTGCAATCTGCACTCCTGCTTTTGCAATGCCCTGAATTTTCGCCTCAAATTGTTTCCCTTTACCGTCAACAACATAAATACTATCACCAATTTGCATTCGCATCACTTTAGCAATATGATGAGACTCATTCTGATCTAAACTAACGATTTGACCACTTACTGCATTGGGTGAATAATAAACTTGCATTGCGTTTTTTTTACAAAAATAAGAATAATTCCCAATTTGTTAATTTTTATCAAATCGGAATAGGTGTTCGTCAATCAATTTGGCCTCCGTATCTCTTTTTTTATGGAATAAATCCGCATCTTTGTACCATGAAACGAATCGGACTCTTATCTGACACCCACGGGTTTCTTGATGACGAATACTTTGATTTTCTCAAAGATGTTGATGAAATTTGGCATGCAGGCGATATCGGCACCAATGAAATAGCTGATCGTTTACAAGCATTCAAACCTTTAAGAGCAGTATTTGGAAACATTGACGACCACATTATCCGAAGTCGATTTCCAGAAAAGCAACAATTTGAAATTGAAGGAATGAAAATCCTCATGACACACATCGGCGGATATCCTGGAAGATATGCACCCTACGTAAAACATGAGATATTCAAAAATCCACCAGATATATTTATTTCCGGACACTCCCACATTCTAAAAGTTATGCCAGATAAACAGCTAAATTTATTGCATATCAATCCGGGAGCAGCAGGAAATATAGGTATCCATAAAGTAAAAACAGTGCTTCGATTTGTTCTAAACAACAAAAAAATCACAGATCTGGAAATTCTTGAAAAACCGAGAAAACTTTCTTAACTCGGGCAAAAGGATTTATAACTATTAAACATCAACCCGAAAACTCTCATCCGAAAGCCTTCGGATGAAAGCCTTCGGATGAAAGCCTTCGGATGAAAGCCTTCGGATGAAAGCCTTCGGATGAAAGCTTTCAGGCAAATAAATCTACGTTAAAAATAAATAGTACGCAGTTAATGTAAATACTTAAAACATCAACATCCTGAAAACCAAGAAGCTCTTCTATCGGGACAATTCCAAAATGGTACGATTAAAAGCGCACGACGCCCCCGCAGGGTACCCTTTTTTACGGGATTTTTCTTTCACAATGGCTTTAAATTCATCCCCGCCAAGAACATAACAATGCCCTGAAAATCCCAAAACAAACCGTGCGGGCCCTTCAAAACTCACACATTGACTTTCGTAAATAAATCGCTGATTGTTAGTTTCCCGTAAATTTTTCTCTGAACGCGGATATTCTTCAATTAATAAATTTCTAGCCAAAAAATCCAATTCAAAGCAAACTGGTTTATCCGGGTTTCCACCGAAATTAAAATCATCTACCACACTTTTCTGGTGATTTCTTTCAAATTCATAATTAAAAGGGGGTTCAATGATTTTGTCAATGCGGCTAAACTTGAATAATTTATTGGTTTTAGATAGCACATCATAAGCCCAAAACATTTCAAGCCCATCCAAAATATGAAATGCTTCCAATCGGTATTCCTTTTGTTTTAAACTCTTACCAGATGCATATCCCTCAACAAATATTTGTTTTCGATTATTAATACTTTTTTCAACAATCCGAAGCATTTCACCCTCTTTTTGCGGCAAAAATTTATCAATATATTCATTCTCGCTGAATAATATTTTCAATTTCAACAACAATCGCTGTTGCTTTTTCGATGAATGATTTAATCCCTCAATGGCTCTGTTTAAAAGAAATTCATCCTCAGCATCCAAAGGAAACAAACCGGAAAACACCCTGGCTTCAGATTCATCAGCATTAAGCTTATATCGATTATGATTACACTCAATACAAAATCCCAAATCACGTAATTCTCTCACATATTCATAAAAACTGCTATCACACAAGTCAAGCACTTCCTGACAATGACTTCGTGTTGCCCCAAAACCTTTCCCTAACATTATTATTAATTGGATGATTTTTTGTGTTTTAGTATTCATTCTGGCTTAATCATTTAATTTTACGGCATTTTTATTAAAATATGGGGCACATATGTGGTGCCGAGTATCGGAAATATGATTTAAAATTAACAAGAAATCTTATAACAACAAACGGAAACCACAAAATATTCTATGATTTACAATTATCAGCCCACTACCCACAACTAATCAAAAATAATTCGTTGAAATTCCATTAAACATCCTCTTTATTTTGTCTAAACAATAATTTTATAGAAATTTAACCAAATTTTAAGTAAATTACATGCAGCGCAAAAAACATTGACTGCGTTAAACAAACATATATGGCCTGCTCAGACATTGATTCACATATTATTACAGCCTGCAAGAAAAAGGACAAAGCGGCTCAGAAAGCGCTATACGAGCACTATGCGTCATATGTGTATGGGATTTGTTTGAGATATGCGAAGAATTCGCAAGATGCCGAAGATCTGATGCAAGATGCATTTATTAAAATTTTGAAAAATATAAAACGATATAAAGATTATGGGAGTTTTACAGGTTGGTTGACACGAATTGCTGTAAATACCGCCATTAGCTTTTACAGAAAAAAAGCAAGGCACATGACAAGCCCTGATTCTGAAGCCGTAGGAAAAGAGGCGGATGAACCATTTTTTGTCGATGCCCATATTTTTGCAAAAGATATTATTGAAGCGATAAAAGAACTCCCCGATGGATACAGACTCGTATTTAACCTGTATGCCATTGAAGGATACGATCATAATGAAATTAGTGAAATGCTTGACATCGCAGCAAGCTCAAGTAGATCACAATATTTTAGAGCAAGAAAAATGTTACAAAGAGCATTGGAACATACATATAAAGAGTTACAAACCGAATGACGCAGAAAAAAGACATAAAAGAGCTTATGCGGGATTATACACCCACTGCTCCTGAAAATGGCTGGGAAAATGTCAGTGAAAAACTGGCACAGGAAAGCGTACAAGATATTCGGGAAAGCATGGAGGAATTTCAACCCGCTGTGGATACGGCAAAATGGAAATCCATTAACCAACGACTGATTGTAAATCGATTTTTTACATTCAACCGGAAACAATTTAATATCTTTTATTTACTCATTTTATTGCTCTTCATTAGCGGAGTTGGAATACTTGCCGCAACAAATATATTTAAAAACAATATCTATCAACCACTTGCTTATAATGAAGGAACATCCCCAATAAATAATGCAGACACTTTAAAAAATAATACGGTCGGTAATACTGATCCCAATACGCATATTCTTAATGATAAACTTTCGGGAAACGCACTAGCAGGCCAATCCGAAACGCCATCAAATGGGACAGTTGCCGACCTGTATTATGTAGCACCAACAAATACTAATCCTAATAACAACAGCCAAACAGGAAACGAGAACTCAAGCAATAGCACATCCGTAAACAACACAAATACCAATGAAACAAGACAAGAAAATTCAGCAGAAACCCGTACTGCGTTGAAATTTATGCCAAAATTAAAGCTTATACCAATTCATCGGGCAGTTTCAAATTTGCTATCCATTGGAAATTTCACACCACTACCTGACACTTTGGGCATTGATGCGTTTGGCGATCCCATTTTATCAGAAAAACCAAAACTTGCAATTAGTTTGGGAATGTATGGCAACTACAATACAAATATTTACAATCTTTCAGACAACCCAGAGCTACTCATTGAGAATCAAAGCATTGCTAATATTTTCAACAATCGAAGCAGTGGCAGTTTCGGTCATGGATTTGATTTGAGTCTCGATTTTATCGACAATCAATTCATTCTTAGCAGCGGAATTTCCTACCAACAAATCAACCGGAGTTTCAGTTCTAATATACCAACCACACATATCGACTCTACCGGATATTATGACTATTTTGAAAATTCCAGATGGCAATACGACACTACCTATTACATCAACATTGACACCCTTGCCATTACCGGAGACACAATTTACTCTCCCTATATTGATTCAACATGGGCAGCGTTTCAGGACTCCAGCCTTGCTTACGAAATTGATTCAACGAACGGCACAAAGCTTATTAATGAACGAGAAATTGTACGATATATAAGCATCCCAATTTGGGTAGGATATCGTGAAAGCACTGAAAATTGGGAGCTACATGCCCAACTCGGATTAATTACAAGTATCCCGATATATCAACAAATGACTTGGTACAATTTAGAGCGCAATGAATTTATCTATTCAAAGAACGCTCCATTAAGTAACATCCTGTTAACCGCTGGATTTAGAGCATATTTTGCAAGAAAATTAAATAAAAACTGCCTCGTTGGCATTGAACCAAGCTATTTTTACCGATTGAATCCTTTATTTGATAAAGATTATCCGATAGATACAAAACAACATGTATTTCGCGTTGGATTTAAGATACAATATCAATTTTAAAAATGCATAAAATCATTACATATTTCCTATTGTTGTTTGCCAGCACCAATGCATTGCAAGCACAGGAATGTAATGCATCTTTTTACCCTGACCCGGTGGATGATTGCATTAATTGTTTTCATTTCATCAATACCAGTCAAAGCGACATTAATAGCGAAATATCCTTTTATTGGGATATGGGCGATGGTAACACCTATCAAAGTGAAAATGTAACCCATCAATTTAGTGCTGCTGATGATTTTGATGTCAATCTGAGTATTTCTGTCCCGATTTGCACCGGAATACTTGAAATTTCTGCAGATGGCGGTGTTCCCCCTTATGAATTTCAATGGTCGAACGGATATTATGAAAGTACCGACAGCTTAAGTGTGCAAGACAGTTTATGTCCGGGAAATTATCAAATTACCATTAGCGATGCAATGGGCAATACGACAGAACATTCCATTGTTTTATCTGACATGACAGGGATGAACTTAAGCCTTGAACTGGAATACGAAAACTGCTTATCCGCTTATCCCGATTCATGCATTGGTTCTGTAACTGCTATCCCGCAAGGAGGAACGCCACCATACAATTTCGAATGGAATACCGGATCCACAAATCAGCAAATTAATTCGTTATGCGCTGGATTTTATACTGTAACAATCTGCGATGCGAACGACAATTGCATTAGCGAAACCATTGAGTTGCCTGTTTTTGAATGCGGTGTAAATGCATACATTGCCCCTAATGACATTGAGACTTGCAACGGACATATTCGTTTTGAAGTAAACGGCGGAAACTTTCCATATACTTACAACACAAATCCCGACTTGAATTACACAATAAATCCATCTGGAATCATGACAGACAGCAGCTTATGTGCCGGACTATTTGTCATTGAAGTGACAGATGCAAATGGAAATGTTTGTACTGATGAGGTTAAATTAGAACCACTTACTGCAGAAATCATCACAGAAAATCTGCCGGCAACTGGACAATGTAACGGAAACCTACATGCGGATATAAATTATGGAACACCACCTTACACGTATAACTGGAGCACCGGATCAGACCAACAACAAATTGAAAATCTTTGCAGCGGATGGTATTATCTTACGGTTTGTGACTCTCAGGAAATCTGCAGTTTAGACAGTGTGAATCTAATAAATCAACCACTGACTAATAACATCAATTGGCGAGGTCCATCAGGCCCGGGAGCTTGCGACGGATATATTTACGCCTACGCGCAGGGTGGCGTTGCACCTTACAATTTTAGCTGGGAGCCGACACAAAATAGCCTTAACGGATTTGATTTCTCACTTGCAAATGAACTCTGCGAAGGAACTTACATTTTAACTACTTGCGACAGTCAGGATTCTTGTGTTGTGGATACAATAAATTTAACCGATAAACCCTTTAATGTAGATTTTGATTATGTGAATCCGAAAAACGGACTTTGCAACGGAAAAATTACAAGCAGCGTAATTGGTGCAGCGCCTCCATACAATTTTCTATGGTCAAATGGAGACGAATGCCTGTATCAAACCGAATGTAACATAAACAACCTTTGCCCCGGAACCTATTATGTGACAATTTGCGATTTTGAAAGTAATTGCGTGGTAGATTCTGTCACTTTATATGAGCTGCCACCGGGGCCAGAAATAATTTCTATTAATCAAAGCTTAGCAAATCCGGAAACGGATTGCAATGCCTCTGTACTTATCGAAGCAAGCGGACAAGAACCGCTACAATTTAATTGGTCAACTTCATTCTGGAGCGATGAGAATATCAGTGGAATTGAAAATCAATGCCCAGGAACCTATTATGTTACCGTTTGCGACGCCAATCAAATCTGCATTACTGACAGCGTGGTTTTAAGCCCGGTTAGCAGCTACTTTTCGCAAACAAACAATCCATATAATGATGATTGCAATGGAAATTTAGAAGCGGAACCATATGGCGGATATCCTCCCTATCAATTTGAGTGGAATAATAATGCAGAAACACAATCCATTTCAAACCTTTGTCCCGGTTGGTATTATGTAACAATTACTGATCAGTATAACAATCAATTTATTGACAGCATTGAGCTAATTAATCAAAGCATTCCGCCTTTGCAATCTGCATACAACAGCCTTCAACATGCAGCTATTAGTGGATATTGTACAGAATCAACAAGCCAAATCATTTCAACTGATTATTTTACCAGCATTCGTGGCAATGTGTATTTTGGCACAAGCCTTTTACCACAAGGCGTCATGTTATTTTACACAAAAAACAACGACAAATACAATGCAAGACAGCTATGTCCGATTATTAACGGAAAATACCGCATTGAACAATTACAGCATCCGGCGTATTACGCAGTGGCCATCCCTGTTTTTACTCCCGGATTTGAGTATTTCCCAATGTATTATCCTACTTACTTTGGCAATGAAATGAATGTCTCCAATGCCAATGAAATTGTACTTTATGATACCATACCTAAAGACATTTATCTCGACAAATCAGAAAACATTCAACACGGAAGTTACGAAATTAGCGGACAATTATTATACAGCACTCAAGCGCAATTTGAAACCAATATTTTTCAGCAAAGCTGGTATCAGCTCGACCCTCCGGGTGTTCCACAAAACGGTTTGGCAAGACATATCCCTGTGTATTTACGAAATGAAAACGGCGATTTATTAAAATACCAATTAACAAATCACAACGGAACGTTTCATTTTAAACACCTTGCAACAGGAAAATATAGTCTGCATTTTGAAAAAGCCGGCTACAATACCATCTATCAATTACATGAAAGTGAAGATAGCTTATCCAACATTACGTATGTTATGTATGAATCGGAAATTCGATTGCTATCAACCCATACTGAAAGCTTTCAATCTGAAAATGATATCCATATTTACCCAAACCCTGCAACAGATTATTGCAACATTCGTATTAATTCAAGCATGGCAACATCCGAAAAGAATATTCGTATAAGTATTTATGGAACAGATGGTAAATTGCTAAAGCATTACTTAAAAAGCCCTGATACAAATGGAAATATCAAACTGGACTTACAAAACATGCCAAAGTCCCTCTTAATCATCAGATTGCAAAGCGATAAAATCAATGTTTCACAAAAATTATTAAGGAGGTAATTATGCAAAGAGATTTAAAATACATCATCGGACTGATGTTTATAGTAGTTAGTACATCAGTTTTTGCACAAAACGGATTACAAGTTATCTCTGATTCTACTTTTGGCGATGCGTTGAATTTACGCAAAATGGATGTTAAAGCCAATGCGGGTGATGTTCTCTATATCGCATATTACGATGCCGGATTTGGTGTTTATGAAAATGGAAATTTCACTTTTTTCAATACAGAAAACTCAGAAATGCCTCACAATCGGGTAAATCAGCTATTTCTTGATGGAAACCAAGTATATCTTGCAACAGAAAATGGCATTGCAGTGTATGAAAATGGCTATTGGGATTTCCCCGGTGGCGGATTAAGCGGATTGCATATTGAATCTGTATTAAAAGAAAATAACACCATTTATGCCTTATGTTCCACAGACGATTTTGTTGATAGCCTAGCAATATTTAATGGCAACAACTGGACTTTTGTTCAATTTCCAGGATTTACCCGCTCATTTTTGAATAATAGCCCCATGCTTTATCATGATGACTGCTTGTACTTTGGCGTTCGACAAGAAGGATTATTTACATTTGAAAATCAACAAATAGGACACTTACTCTTCAACCTCAGCATCAATGATTTGACATTTCACGAAGACCGCATTTGGATAAGTTTAAACACTTTGAATCCCGACCAAGAAAGCATATTGCTATATAATTCTGACAACCAGAATTTCACAGGATTCAGCAATCACTATGCATATGAAAAATCGCATGGAAACAAAGGAACCACCTTTAGCCATGGTACTGACGGCAGTTTAAATGTCATTTATGCACATCAAACCCAATTGATTATTAACAAAATAAAAGACAAGCAACACGACTTAATGATTTTTCCTGATCAATCGCTAAATAATACCCGTTTCAACTCGAGTACTGAGCAAAATGGAAAGATATACATCGCTGCTTGGTCGTATCTGCCAACAATGTTGGTTGATAAAACAAAATACTGTGATTTTCTTAGTGGATTTTGGTCGAAAAACCTAAAAACATTAGACATCAACCAAGTTGGAACAACAATTAAAAGCTATGGATCAATGTTTTACGATGGCGATGCCTATCCCAGATATCAAGTCCCTATTGATTCGAATACAAATTCCATTTATGCCAGTGGATTATGGATAGGCGGCTATAATCAGTCAGAAAACCTACATCTTTCTGCTGTCCGATACGGAGAAAATCCAGGTTCGGGAATCTCTCTCTACGATTTTTCACCCGGCCCTTTAAGCAGAGATACAGAAAACTCAGGGGATGGTGATACAACGCTAAGTAACAAATACAATAGAGTTTGGAAAATTGACAGATTTGATATTGAGCAGTTCAATTATAACTCAAATCGTGCGTTTGAAGTGCCAGATGACATGCAAAACTGGCCAGGAAACCTCGATGATGATCAAGGACTCGCTCCTTTCGTTGATCAAAATGGCGATGGGATTTATAACCTCGAGGACGGAGATTATCCTAAAATTCGGGGAGATCAAATGCTTTGGTGGATAATTAATGACAATACTCACCCAAATGAAGAAACTGGTGGAACTCCACTCGGCGTTGAAATGCATCACAGTCTTTACGGATATCGATACGACAATCCGGTTGACGAATATACCGAGCTCATTAATTATCAAACCTACCTCAACGTAAAAATCATTAATCGCTCTGCACAAAAATACGACAGTGTTTATATCGGTGTTTGGGTTGATGGCGACATTGGAAATCCTATGGACGATTACATTGGATGCGATGTGCAACGCAATTCGTTTTATTTCTATAATGGAGATAATTATGATGAAAATTTCATGGATTACACCGGATACAAATCAAAACCACCCGTGCAAACCGTAACGATACTCAATGGTCCCCTAGCAGATGCAGATGGTGTTGATAACGATCAGGATGGGATTGTCGATAATGAGCACTTAAAAATGAGCAAGTTTCTTTATTATAATAATACGTATCAAGGAGCAAATCCTGCAATTACCGACCCCTTTGAGGCGCAAGATTATTATAATTACCTTACAGGACGCTGGAAAGATGAGACACAAGTTTCTTATGGAGGAAATGGACATATCAACGGTGGCGCAAATGTAAATATTCCATGTGATTATATGTTTCCCGGAGATACTGACCCCGATGGAAAAGGAACAAATGGAATTCCACAAACCCCTTGGAATGAAGAATCTGAAAACAACACCCCGGATGACAGACGCGGATTATGCAGTATTGGTCCCTTCACAATGCATGCAGGGGAAGTTAACGAAGTTGATATCCTGTTTGCATACATCCCAAACAATGGAGAAAGAAGCGGAAATGATTTTTACGAACCAAAACTGGATTCGCTGATTACATGGTTTAATGAAAACCGTATTCCCAATAATTATGAAGATGCTGATGCACTTAGCATAGAACAAAAATCAGTGGCAGAAGTCAGTTTGTCACCAAATCCTGCAAAAAATTATTTCAATATTAAAGCTGATAAACAAATTCATAATATTGAAATTCTCGATATCAATGGACACTTTCTGTTTACAAAATCAGTGAACAAGCTATCGGACAGAATATCCTGTACTCCTTACCCATCAGGAACCTATCTAATTCGATTTATTTTTGACGAGGGTGTTGTTACGAAAAAACTTATTGTGCTTTAAACGGTCAACCCTATTTCAGGCATTGTTAGGCTACGTTTATATTTATAATTTTACCATGTTTTTTTATCTCATTTATTAATGGACTTCCTTCTTTAAAATCACGTTCTTTAATTGGATGTGGTTCAATTCGGCTATCAATTTTACGGCGTAATTTCATTAATTCAAGTTGAATATTCATTAAATTATCATAGTCTTTTAATATTACTGCAATATCAATATCGCTGTCAATATGATACGAACCCTTTGCATAAGAACCAAAAAGAATAATTCCGACACAGTCAAATTTCCCAACAACTTTCAAAGCAAATTCGTTGACAATATCTATAATTTCTCTTTTATCCATTCTCTTAATGACTGTTAAGAAATAAGCTTAACATTTAAGCTTTTTCTTCACTCATTATTTATTATTTTATACAAATATACGATTTTTTTAAATCTTTCTCAGGCTTACAATTTTTACAGGAATATCTATCCTGCATTATTCATGCTTTCCATTTAATCTAATCCAATGGTTCTTTAGTCTCAGGAGGATCGTTATCTCTGAGTTGATTTGTTATTATCTCAGAAATCTGTTCTCTTAATATTTCATTAGTTTCCATAGTTGCAATTTTTTTCAGTATGTGTAACGGTGGCGTGTAAATTGCGTACCGCTTTTCACTACCCCGCCAAAAACTATTTTAATCGCAAGATAATAATAACATTTTTCTTAAAAAGCATAGCTCGAACAAAAGGATTTATACCGGTTAAACATCAATTCGAAAGCTTTCAGCGCATCGCTGATATTCCTATATATTAGAGCCAGTGTTTTAAAACTCATTCAATTCGTAATTTGTGCTTCTTCCTCCTGATTTTTCTTGTTTCAATATTCTCTTTTCTATCAAATCTTTTATGTCTCGTAAAGCTGTATCCGCTGAACACTTTGTAATTTTTGCCCATTTAGATGATTTTAATTTTCCTTCAAATCCATCAAAAAGTTTATTTAACATCAATCGTTGGCGACTATTTATTTTTGTATTTTTGTGTTTATCCCAAAAATCAGCTTTATAAAGCACCTTATCCATTGTTTCTTCTGTGCTTTTTAGTGAATGATACAGACAATTCAAAAACCAAGTTAACCATTCTGTGATATCACCATCTTTGTGTTGCACTTTTTGTAAAATAGAATAATATACTTTTCGTTCTAATAGAATCTGACTTGATAAACTATAAAATCTTTGAGGACTATTATCTGAACGTGCAAGTAATAAATCAGAAAGTGCCCTGGCTATTCGTCCATTTCCATCATCAAAAGGATGGATTATTATAAACCAAAAATGTGCAATAGCTGATTTAATTACTAAATCAATTTTTGTATCTTTATTTAGCCAGTCCAAAAACACATTCATTTCTTTTTGAACTTGGTCAGGTGAAGGAGCTTGAAAATGAACTTTCTCTTTCCCCATTGGTCCTGACACAACTTGCATTATATCATTTCTATAACAGCCCGTATCTATTTTGTGCATCCCATTTCTTCCTGTTGGAAAAAGTGCTGCTTGCCAACCAAATAAACGTTCATTATCGATAGGTTTTAAATAATTCTGAGTAGCATCAAGCATCATTTCAACTACCCCTTCAACATATCTGTCAGAATAAATCATTCCTGCATAATCTAAACCCAATTTTCTCGCAATTGATGAGCGAACTTGTTCATAGTTTAATATTTCACCTTCAATTTCTGACGATTTAAGAACATCAAGTGTTAATGAAGAAAGCATAGTTTCTTCTTTTATTGAAAATCCTAATGCACTAATTTGTCCAAACACTTTACCTTGAAGATGCCGAACTTTTCCTAAAAGCTCTTGTATTACTTTTTCATCCCAAGTAAAATCAGGCCAATTGCTATATTCATAAATGTATTTCGCCATTATCATCTAAATTATGCGACAAATATACGAAATATTCTCAGTATATTTAATGTGATTATAGACTTTATTCTCCGCAAAGCACTTTTTTTATTACATTGACTCTAACGATGGCAATATGCTACGGAATTTTTGTGTTGCGCCTGCGGCAAAAATTATGGAGTATATTGCGTGTTGGCGTTTCGTTGATTATTCATGCTGTTTTTGTTTTCGTTTCATTTTTCATTTATTCCCCTGCACCAAATACCAATCTACCCACGAATCTAACTGACTTACCGAATTGGGTCGAAGCAAAATTTCTCGTTTGTCATCAAGTAAATATATGGTCGGCGTAGCAAATACATGATAACTTTTTACAATATCACTTTCCCATTTTTGATAATCGCATAAGCTGATAAAAGGAAACACTCCGGCAAAAATTTTAAATATTTTCTCGTCTTGGTCAAGCGATACAAATACAACTTCAACGCTTTGTTCTTTCCATTTTTTGTATAGGCCTGAAATTTTTGAAAGTTCCTGCGGACATAACGGACACCAACTTGCACCAAAAACCACTACGGTATACATGCTTTTTAAATCAGAAAGTTTTTTTGGGTGTTTCGCAACGTCATAGCCGGGTGCAATTATATCTTTATAGAAATCAAAATCGGGTGCAATGTTGCCTTTTTTCATTGCTCTGTAACTTTCCAATTGGGCGGAAAAATCGTTGTTGATGGTGCAGCCCTGTTCGTTAAGCAATTTTAAGGCTAAATATTCCGATGCTGCGAACAAGCTTCGTTTTTCAAGAAATTTGAATAAGTATTCGGTTATTTCATTTAGTTTTTGTTCGTCCGATAAAAGGGTTTTAATTAATACATCAATGGATTTATTCATTTCAATATATACTGAATCCAACGAGTGTCCGCTGTTTTCGATTAACCAAAAATGACTTTCGATAAGGTCAGCAAGTAAACCGCTTTTTTGCAAACGAGGGTCGGTATAATCTATATTTCGAAATGATGCAATGACAGCCGGTATTTCTTCTGTGCGGTATTGTGCTATAGTAGAAACCGAACTTACTAATTTGCGAAGTGGCAAATAATAGCTTACATAAGATTTAACAGGTAAACCGGCAAGGAAAAGACTATCCTCTGTTTTTATTCGTTGCTTTTCCTTGGCAATTGCTTGTTTTGTGTCTTCTTGTACTGCAAAAAGGGAATCTTTTGCATATATTTTCTCTAAATACCCCCAGGCACT
>JAYEFQ010000075.1:0-3395 GCA_034658655.1 Bacteroidota bacterium | reverse complement strand
TATTGTCCCTAACGGGACAAGGTTTGAAAAACCAGTGTTAGTAACACTGTCCCATTAGGGACAGGATGTCGATAAAAAACTAATGTGCAGAGACACTATCCGTGCCGCTAGGTACGGGATGTTATTTAATGTTTTTATCGGACAACAGATTTTTTTATAAAGATTAAGTAAAAAAGACTTCCACTTTGTGCAATGCAGAAGGCAAGGAGAATACAACTACTTTATCCCCTACCTTAATTCGGGTATCGCCCTTCGCAATTAAGGTTTTATTCCCTCGGGTTAGTCCTCCAATAATAGCTTCTTCGGGAAAATTAATATTACGCAAAATATCTTTAGTAATCTTTGAATTTTCATTAACAACAAATTCCAGTAATTCAGCATCTGTACCTGTCAGACATTTAATTGCGGCAACCTCGGCATTCATTGTAAATGTATAAATATGCGATGCCGCACTCAGTTTTTTATTGACAATAGACTCAATGCCCATTTTTGCCGCAATATCAAAATAATCAAAATTCTCAATTTCGGCAATTGTCCGTTTCACCCCAAACTTTTTAGCCAATGCGCAAGTCAAAATATTAGTTTCTGAATCTCCTGTAACTGCAATAAAGGCATCCATTTTTTGTATATCCTCCTCAACCAACATATCAAGATTTCGTCCATCACCATGCAAAACCAAACAACGATCCAAACTTTCTGCTAATCCAAGGACTTTCTTCTTATCAAATTCCAGCAACTTTACGCGACAACATGATGATAACTCCTTTGCCACCCTCTGACCGATCCGTGAGCCGCCAATGATCATAACATTATCGACTTTTTTTTCTTCTTTCCCTGAATTTTTCAGCAAGCTATTAATACCTTCAGGGCAAGTAATAACATACACATTATCTCCACTTCTAAGAATATCATCGCCATTTGGAATAATTGTTTTCCCATTTCGTTCAATTGCAACAGCACGATAATCAATTCGATTAATAAAAACAGATGCCTCTTTCAAGCTCATATTTACAATTGGGGCATCATCATCAAGCGTAAGCACAAAAAGCTTCAAACGACCATCGGAAAACTCAAAAATCTGATTTGTTCCGGTTTGCCTAATCAAACTTACAATTTCTTTAGCTGCAATTTTTTCGGGATAAATCATTCGATCAACACCCATATTAATGAAATGCATTCTCTGCAATGGATGAATATATTCAAGATTATCAATACGAGCTATGGTTTTTTTTGCGCCTAAACGCTTTGCAAGCATTGTACTTATTAAATTGACTTCTTCAGAATGTGTAACAGCAATAAATAAGTCAACACCCTTTGTCTTTGCATCTTCAAGAGTCTGAAAAGAAGAACCAGAACCTTGAACTGTCAACAAATCATATTGTGCACCAATTGATGTAAGTTTATCACTATTTGTATCAATCACAGTAATATTATGATATTCTTCACTAAGCATTTTGGCTAAATATTTTCCAACTTCGCCAGCACCGACTATAATAATCCGCTTTTTCATACTCATAATTTAATCTTCAATAAGTGTGACAAATGTAAAAAAAACTTTATTACGAACCGGATATATTATGAATAAATGCTCCTTGCTCTGCCACGTCATAATATGAAATATTAGCATTTTCAAGATCTTCAATTAATTGCTCTCGCCGATAAAAAGGTATGGATGCATCTAAAATAACTAATTTGTATTCAAACAGGCTATTTATTTTATCAGGAGGCAAAAAGGCATCTCCTGTATAAATCAAATAATTAACATGAATTGGTTCATCAATCCTCATATTAGCATAAAAACCATCTACCAATATTAAGGCTCTGATATCTGCAAAACCAACAAAGCCTGATTTCAAAAACACACGCCTATTATCAATTCGTAATAAATTAGTAAACATGTATTGCTGTCCAAAGCGATTCAAATCCACGAATTTTTCTTTAGAAACACCTTCAGCCAACCAATAATTACCCAATTGTTTCTCTACAGACTCTAAATTAAAGGTTTCAAAATCAGTAAATAACACATGCTCATTACCTGTAATACAATTTACACCAGTATTTCCACGAAGATTATAAACTACAAATACCTCATTCGTTTGAGTTTTTATATCTCGAAAAATCCCTACTCCGAAAAATAAAATAAACAATGAAAGCACAGTCCAAATAAGTTGTCGTTTTGCAGTAAAATAAGCCGTAGCTGCACTAATAATAATCAAAAATAGAATGACCATCTGCAAAGGGGATATATACAAATTTTCGGAAACCGATGCAGGTAAAGATTCAATCCAAAACACAGAAGTATTTAATAAAGAAACCACCCATGCAAGCATTTTTCCAAGAAACGCGGCCACAACAGGTATAAACGAAAATACAAATACAGACATTGCCAAATAAACAATGAAAGTAACAATAGGAATCACAAGGATATTTGTCAGAATAAAATAATTTGAAAACTGATTAAAAAAATAAATTGTTAATGGTGCTGTCCCAATTTGTGCTGCAATAGAAACCACAACCAAAGACCAAAGTTTATCAAACAAAATATATCGTGGTTTTATTAGGGCATATATTGGAGGAAAAAACAGCACGATACTTAGTACAGCAAGGTATGATAACCAAAACCCGAGTGCAGCAGCATTTAACGGATTGATTATTAATGTTACAAAAGCGGAAGCAGCTAGAATATTGTAAATGCTCACATGCCTGCCAAAAAGTTTTCCTACGCTAATAAAAGAAAACATAATTGCTGCACGGGTAACTGAAGGGGAAAGTCCGGTTAATGCAGCATAAAACCAAATGCTTAAGACTAGTATTAGCACTTGCAACGGAATTAACGATTTTTTTCGCCGCATAAACCCAAGAAGCGACTGCATAACAAGAAAAATAATCCCGACATGTAAACCACTTACTGCCAACACATGCATTGCACCTGAAGAAGAATACGCATGGCGGATATCATCTTGAAGTTTATCTTTATATCCCAAACTCAGTGCAGCAGCAACAGCATATTCATCGCCTGTCAAACCAACATCCTGATATATTTGCAGTAATTTTTGACGTAATTTCAGAAACTGCATTCGAAAACCCATGTTTTCAGACTCTCCAATCACCTTCCATGTCCCTGACTTTAAGTATGTTTGAGATGCAATCATGTGATATGACATATATTTTGCATAATCAAACTCATTGGGGTTACCGGCATTTTCAATGGCATTAAATTTCGGTTTAAAGCTGATTAACATTCCTGGTCTCAAGTTTTTAGACAGAGAATCTTTCTGCAAATAAACCAAAGCTTGTCCATCACCTGCATACCAATTTTCCTGATGCCGATATGCCTCAACGGATATTCGTATTGACATGGATTTTTCTGTTTCCTTGGGCTCATTATCGATTCG
>JAYEFQ010000074.1:10506-16195 GCA_034658655.1 Bacteroidota bacterium | reverse complement strand
CCTTAATGGTGAAAAAAAGTTTCTCAACTCAAAGCCTCGACTTTCCTGCGCAAATTTCCTCGTTTAGCGAGATATTGAGAAGGAAATTTTTTCGCTTCCCGAAAGCTTTCGGGGACGCGTCCAGAAAGCTTTCGGAACGCCACTACGCATCTTCGTTTTTCTTCTTCGTTATTTATCCGTTAATCAAGTATAAAAACTTCTTGATTTTCCGTATCAACAATTAATCGTTTATCTTTGAAAAAAGCATGCCCGAGAATTCCCTGAAATGCAGGATTTGCATCGTCAATGACCTGTGTATTTGGTGCAGAGTAAGGATCTCCACCGACTTCCACCTTAGTGACATTCAAATGATTAAACACAACATATAATGGAGACAAGGGATTGCAAAGAAACATAACTTCCCTACCGTTTAAACTTACCGGAATCAATAATTTATGCTCAAGATAAACCGTATAAGGAATTGGCGAACTGTTTCCGGTCTCAAACTTATCAGCAAACTGTATGCTTTGATTTTTAAAATTGAGCAAGACTTGTTTAGTATTAAAGAAATCAAAACCAACACATCCAATCAAACTATCTGCAGCGGAATATTGGCGAAATACTAATGGCATTTGAACTGAATCAAAGTGATAATCACCAATATCACCAGAAAACAAGAATGCTGGTTCATCGATATTTGTGTTTTCGAAAAATGAGCTATCTATAAAATCTTCATAAATATAATGCTGACTCACTCCGGCCTGTAATTGCAAATAGGTTTTTCTGGAACATACTTTTTCCGGCTCAACCGGGATAATAATAGCGGAATTCTCAAAAAATATATTTCCAAGGCTATCTCCTTTCCAGAGAAACTCACTCGAATGTACAATTGCTTCATTTTTTTCGTTATTCTTTTTGGGCTTACAAGCCTGAAAAAGCAAAACAAATAACAGTATTATTAAAAATCCATTTCTCATCAATCATCATTTTTCTTAATTCGTTGTCGCTCCATGATACTGGCATTTAGTTCAAAACCAATAATCATAGCGAAACTCATTATATAAATAAAAATCAGAACAACCATAATTGTCCCAATTGAACCGTAAAGTTTATTAAATTGTCCAAAATTATTAACAAAAAAGCTAAAGCCATAAGATGCAATAACAATTAAAAAAGTTGCCAAACTCGCACCGGGGGTGAAAAAACTAAATCGTCCCCTTCTTGCAGGCGCCATGTAATACACAAAAGAAACCGAAAAGAAAAACAAGGCAAGAATTATCACAACTCTAAGGAATACAAACACATACCAAAGCACTTTATAATCATCTAAATATCTATTATGCAATGTTTCTGTAATCGTTAATAAGGCAATTGCAACGGTTATCAACAAAAATTGAATAAAAACCAACAAAATTGAAATCAGCCTTTTTGTCCACCATTTTCTGTACTCAATTGAATGATAGGATGAGTTAAAGGCACGAATTAAAGAAATAACCCCATTCGATGCAATGAAAACCGCAAAGAAAAATGTAATCGAAAGCAAAGAGCCACGCTGTTTTGTTACAATATCGGTGATTGTATCCTCTATACTAAGGAATGCATTTTGCGGCATAAAATTTTGAATTAAATCCAACAATTTCATCTGAAAATCATCAATTGGAATGTACGGAATTAGGGTAAACAAAAAGATAATTCCAGGAAATATAGCTAAAAAGGTTGAATAGGTAACACTTGCAGCTCTTTGACCGACTTGCCCTTTTTGAATGCCACGAAAAAAGAACTGTAAAATATCGTATATGGGATATTTATTAAAGCCCGGAAAAGAGACTTTCTTGGCTTTACTCACTAACCAATTTTTTAATTTGTCTAGTTGCTTCATTTATGCACTAATAAACTTATATCTAAACTCTTAATGTGATGTGTTAATGCGCCGACAGAAATATAATCGACACCGGATTCAGCATAATTGCGAATCGTTTTAAGCGTAATGCCACCTGAACTCTCCAATTCAAATTGAGAATTTACTCGCTTAACAGCCAACAATGTATCCTGCACAGAAAAATTATCCAACATAATGCGCTGCACATTACCATATTTTAAAACCTTTTCAAGCTCTTCAAGGTTTCTCACTTCAATTTCTATCGGAATAATAAGTTTTTCAGATTTCAAATAATCGTTAGCCAATTTAATTGCGTCAACAATTCCGCCAGCAAAATCGATATGATTATCTTTCAACATAATCATATCATATAACCCAAAACGATGATTGGTGCCGCCACCAATACGAACCGCTTCTTTCTCAATTGCGCGAAAACCCGGGGTTGTTTTACGAGTGTCTAAAATACGAGCTCCAGTTCCTTGGATTGCATCAACATATTCACGGGTTTTTGTAGCAATTCCACTCATGCGTTGCATGAAATTTAAAACGGTACGTTCAGCTGTTAGCAAATGCTGCTTATTTCCCTTGATTTTTGCAATTTCAGTTCTGGGCTTTACACGTGCACCATCAGCAACAAGCGGAATATAAGTTATTTCATCATCAAACGCATGAAAAACATGTTTCGCCAAATTAACACCTGCAATAATGCCGTTTTCTTTGGCATATATTATCGCATCTCCCTCACTATCATCCTGAAAACAAGCAAGCGACGAATAATCACCGCTACCGATATCTTCTCGTATTGCAAGCGCAATAAGTGCTTGCAAATCTTTTGTGTTTATCATTATTCTTCCTGAATTCTTAGTTGATGAATTAATGGTTTTCTTTCTTCCATTTTAACGAGAAAGTGTACTCGGTATGTTCCACCGTTAGTAACAAGCTTTCCTATTGCATATTTGGCTTTTTCAGTACCACCTTGATGTAGCACCGTGAATTTTGTAGGGCGATTTTTATTAAAAAAATCTTTTAATATCAAATTTGCTTGCTGACGCGAATATATATCTTCTTGATCAAGAATAATTAATTCTATTGACTCGCTGAAATAGACCGAAAGATTCTCAACATCTCCGATTTCTATCGCTTTAAATATCTTCACAGGGATGTCGAATATAGGCGCAGCACTTGTTTGTAAGACAAATCCTAGCATAAGAAAAACCAATATATTTTTGATACGTTTCATTTCTACAATGTTTAGTTAGGCTATTAACATCAAAAATTAAACCAAAATCAATTTTTATCATTTTTATGTTAACAGGTATCACAAAGTTAAAAATATTATGTAAGTTGCATGATAAATAAAGCGTTTTAATTCGCTTAACAGTAAATTTATTGAAAAAGGCAGCATGAAAATTAAATTATACCTTATTGGAAAAACAGATAAAACTGAGACACAAGCACTCACATCGCTTTTTGAAAAGCGTATTAAACGATACATCCGCTTTGAAAACATAGTTATTCCTGACATAAAAAACACTGCGTCACTTTCAGAAGCACAACAAAAAACAAAAGAAGGACATGCTTTACTCAGCAAATTAACCCCCGGGGAATTATTAGTTTTATTGGATGAAAATGGGAAAACAATGAATTCAAAACAATTCTCCCGATACATTGAAAAGCAAATGATTCAATCGACACAATGCTTAAGCTTTGTTATTGGCGGCCCTTACGGATTTAGTAAGCAAGTTTACGAAAAAGCATCTGGAAAAATTTCGCTTTCAGAAATGACATTTTCTCATCAAATTATTCGGGTAATTTTTGCGGAGCAATTATATAGGGCTTTTACCATTATTCGTAATGAACCATATCATCATGAGTAAACCCATGAGTTTTTCATGGTGATTTAGTAAGGATTTCGTATTTTTATAGCAAATGAAATAACGCATGAAACAAATAAAAATAATCATAATATTAATCGCTGCGACTTTACTTTTTGGATTCGTAGGGCATTTTATTCAAAAATCAGGTGTTGTAAAGCAAAATAAGATTGTGGATCAAGCACAAATCGAATCTGTGCTGCAACAAAAATGCTCGAATCTAACGGATTATATCCACCAAACCCTTTCAGCAAAAACAATAGATTCAATCACCAAACAATTAAATGCAGATAAAAAGGCACTCCAAAAACAAGGGCTTGGCATATTTGTTTTTCAAAACAACAAATTACGAATTTGGACTGATAGAGATTGTCCAATCTCATCAAAACAATACATTACCGACACAATTGATATTCAACAACTAAGCAATGGTTGGTATGTTTTTAAAAAAATCAGCAATCAAAACATTACCGTAGTTGGCAGCATACTAATCAAAAAAGTATATAGTTATAAAAACCCCTACATTCCGGCGTATTTCTCGAAAGGTTTTAATCTGCCAGCAGATATAATTTTAAGCTTAGACACCTCAAAAGGCACTACAATTTCACTTCACGGAACCCCCATGTTCAGCATTGAAGCTGGCGATAAGGAAATAGAACATGCATCGAGACAATTAGCGGCGCATATATCATTTGCCTTATGCATTCTCTTTTTGCTTATTAGTTGCTTAGTGGCATACGATTTTTTTGCAAAACGTGTAAAATATCCCGGACTATTACTAATTGGATTATTTGCGGACTTAGCACTTATCCGCTGGCTGATTTACACGCTTAATTTTCCTGAAATTTGGAGAAATTTATCATTATTTTCTCCTCGCCTATTTGCCGAAAACAGTTTCCTCAATTCGCTCGGCGATTTATTGCTCAATGTCGTGTTTATAACCGGATTTTCGATCATGTTTCACAAACACTTTCAGCTCAAAACAAAGGCATTACAAACCAAAACAATTCGTTTACTGACACATTTTGCAGTGTCAGGCATTTCCGTGTTTTTAATGCTTTATAGCCTAAACCGCTTTGAAAGTCTCATTAGCAATGCATCCATTCCCTATAATTTCAACAATATTCTTGAATTAAATGCCTATTCTTTTATCGGGCTGGGAATTGCTCTCTTATATTTTGGCTCAGCCTTATTGATTATCGACAATCTTTTTATCAATTTAAAGCAAATAAAAAATCATAAATACGTCAGTATCTTTACAGCGATTTTATTAATTATCATTTTTATTCTCGATCGGCTTTCAATTGACATACAAATTACAACAGTAAGTTATTTAAGCATTGCTGCAATACTAAGTGTACTGTTTTGGTTTCGGATATGGAAACAAAAGAAACTAAACTATTTTTCAGGATTACTACTCATATTGCTTACTAGCGTTTTGATTACCTCATTTTTCAATGCCCGTTTGCATGAAAAAACCTTAAAGCAACAACAAGTAATGGCATTGAACCTGTCGAATGAGCGCGACGCAGGTGCTGAATATTTTATAATGGAAATGAATCCTGATTTGTGCAATGACGTAACCCTTTTTCATTTATTATCTCAAGCAAAGTATCAAGATGCCGAAACTCATTTTAAAAATAATTACATGACCGGATATTTGGAAACCTATAATTTCCAATTGTCGTTTTGTAATAAGACAGACAGCTTAATAATTGCCCCTGACAACATATCAGCTCATTGTCACAACTTTTTTAACACTATCATTAATGAAAACGGCGTAATTATCCCCGGCTCAGACTTTTATTTCTTAGATAACAATAACGGACTTATCAGCTATCTTGGAAAAATACAATTAAGTGTTTCTGACAGTTTGAAAACTAAGCTTTTTATTGAGATAAATAGCCAAATACAAAGTGAAGGTCCCGGCTATCCTGAATTGCTTTTAGACAAATCC
>JAYEFQ010000074.1:0-10496 GCA_034658655.1 Bacteroidota bacterium | reverse complement strand
AAAAGAATACTCCAAACATTTAGCGTATGCAAAATACAATAGACATACGCTGATAAGTTTTAAAGGAGATTATCAATATCCGACAAACTTTAATTTTAAAACAAATGGAGAAGAATATTACAAAACTGAAGACAATGTCTGGTATCATCTAATATGTCAACCAAGCCAAGAAACGCATATTGTTGTCAGTCAAAGAAAACTCAAGTTTAATGATTACCTGATTTTCTTTACTTATATCTTTTCTATTTTATTTATCATACTAAACATCACTCTGTTATTTGCCTTCGTATTGCAATACAAAAAACACAAATACATTAACAAAAGCTTTAAAAATCGCATTCAGCGATATTTTGTGATACTAATCTCTGCATCAATACTTATTATTGGAACAATCAGTATCATTTTTTATGTGCAGCGATATCGCGAAAAGCAAAAAGACAACATTCAAGATAAAATGCAATCGGTACAGGTTGAATTAAATCACAAATTAGGTGAAGAAAACACATTAACACCGGAGATGGCGGATTATATGAATTTCTTGTTAATCAAGTTCTCAAATGTGTTTTACACAGATATCAATCTATTTGGTTTAGACGGCATTTTACTGGCATCATCGCGGCAAGAAGTTTATGACGAAGGATTGGTTGGAAAACGAATGGATCCGGATGCATTTCATCGTCTATCGGCAGGTAATAAATCCTATTTTGTCCAAAACGAATCCATTGGCGAAATGAATTATTTATCGGCTTATGTTCCATTTAACAACAACAATAACGAAACAATGGCATACATCAATTTGCCTTACTTTGCGAAACAAAATCAATTTAGCAAAGAAATATCCGGGTTAACCGTTGCACTCATTAATGTATATCTGATATTATTTCTGATAACCGTATTAATTGCAATTTTCATTTCCAACCAATTAACACGCCCCTTAAAAATGATACAGAACAGTATCAAAGAAATGGATATCACCCAACGCAGCCAAAAAATTGAATATGATGCCAAAGATGAGTTGGGAAGTTTAATTACAGAATATAACCGGAAAGTTGATGAGCTTCAGGAAAGTGCACAACGACTGGCTCAATCTGAGCGAGAATCGGCATGGCGCGAAATGGCAAAACAAATTGCACATGAAATTAAAAATCCGCTTACCCCGATGAAACTTAGCATACAACATTTAGAGCGTGCCTATAAAGAAAAAGATCCAGATTTAGATTTTTTGTTTGATAAAGTATCTAGAACGGTAGTGGAGCATATTGACAGCCTTTCGCAAATTGCAACTGAGTTCAGTAATTTTGCAAAAATAAGAGTAAGTAACCAACAAGATGTGGACTTAGTTGAGCGAATAAAATCGGCAACAGAACTATATGACGGGCTAAGCTCTGCACACATTGTTTTTGAGCATAATGGCATAGATAAGGCAATTATTAAAGCCGATAATGAACAAAGCTTACGGATTTTCAACAATCTGATTAAAAATGCGGTGCAATCCATTCATAAAGACAGAAAGGGAGAAATTCGAGTTAAACTTGAGGACAAATCAACATATTATCTCATCACAATTGCAGATAACGGCAAAGGGATTCCAAAAGAAATTGAAGCACAAATTTTTTCTCCTAATTTTACGACAAAATCATCTGGTATGGGACTTGGCTTAAGCATTGTCAAAGGCATTATTGAAAATCTAAAAGGAAAAATTTATTACACTACAGAAACAGATATAGGAACCATTTTTTATCTGGAGTTTCCAAAGAAAATCGCATAAATAATGCGGGTTAAATTCCCCCCACTTTCTTATCAGTTGATTTGCTTTGCTGCGCGTTTTCTATCGTTTTCATTTAAAAGAATTTTTCGCAAGCGTAAAGACTTTGGTGTAACTTCTAAATATTCATCTTTACGGATGTATTCCATATGCTCTTCCAAGGACATTTTTATTGCCGGAGCAATTAAGACCTTGACATCAGAGCCGGATGCACGCATATTAGTAAGTTTTTTTGTTTTAATCAAATTACATACAATATCATCTTGGCGAGTATTTTCTCCAACCACTTGTCCGGTATAAACCTTATCATTGGGATCAGCAAAAAACTTTCCTCTGTCCTGCAGTTTGTCTAATGCATAAGCAATAACAGTCCCCGTTTCCTGTGACACCAAAGCACCTTGATTACGCAAAGCTATTTCGCCTTTCCATGGTTCAAAACCGATAAATCGATGAGCAACAATAGCTTCGCCTTCTGTGGAAGTTAAAATAGGATTTGTCAGTCCAATTAATCCACGGGCAGGAATGGTAAATTCCAGAAAAGTTCTTCCTTCATTAGAATGCATATCTGTCATTTCTGCTTTGCGACGATTTGCCAACTCAATAACTTTGCCAGAAAATTCATCTGGCACGTGAATAGTTAATCTTTCAACAGGCTCGTGTTTCACACCGTCAACTTCGCGAATAATAACTTGCGGTTGTCCCAATTGAAATTCATATCCTTCACGGCGCATAGTTTCAACAAGAATTGAGAGATGCAAAATACCTCGTCCGAAAACCAATAAACGGTCAGGGGAATCAGTATCTTCAACCCGCAGTGCCAAATTTCTCTCTGTTTCTTTGTACAAACGATCACGAATATGTCTTGATGTTACATACTCTCCTTCTTTCCCGAAAAAGGGAGAATCGTTAATTGTAAACAGCATCGACATTGTTGGCTCATCAATACGAATACGTTTCATACTTTCCGGATGGTCAAAATCTGAAATTGTATCTCCAATGTCAAAAGCTTCAAGGCCCATCACTGCACATATCTCACCAGCTTCAAGTTTATGTTTTACTTTTTCTTTTCCTAAGCCTTCAAAAGCATACAATTCTTTCACCACTGATGTGATTTTCTTTCCGTCGCGCATCATAACAAGTACTTTCTGATTAGGTGTAATGCTGCCACGATGAATTCTACCAACAGCAATTCTACCTTTATAAGATGAGTAATCTAGGGATGAAATTTGCATCTGCAATGTTCCTTCATGTTTTTCTGGCGTTGGGATATGATCTATAATTGTGTCTAATAAATAAGAAACATCAGTAGTTGGCTCATCATATTTTGGACCCATCCAACCTTCTTTTGAAGACCCATAAACTACCGGAAAATCAAGTTGATCATCAGAAGCTTCTAGATTAAACATTAAATCGTACACATCTTCGGCAACTTCTTCAGGACGACAATTGGGTTTATCTACTTTATTAATTACAACAATCGGTTTGAGATTTAACTCAATCGCTTTTTGTAACACAAAGCGTGTTTGCGGCATTGGTCCTTCAAATGCGTCCACAAGCAACAAAACTCCATCTGCCATATTTAAAACGCGCTCTACTTCCCCTCCAAAATCAGAGTGACCCGGTGTGTCAATAATATTGATTTTCAGGCCTTTATAACGTACCGCACAGTTTTTACTTAAAATAGTAATGCCCCGTTCACGCTCCAAATCATTAGAGTCCATTATTAAATCTTGAACATCTTCGTTTTCACGAAACAATTTAACTTGACTCAACATTCTGTCAACAAGCGTTGTTTTTCCGTGGTCAACATGGGCTATTATTGCAATATTTCTTAATTCCATTATGATGTGTGTTTAAAGCGATTTCTCGCTTATTTAAATCGGCTGCAAAGCTACTGCTAATTGTTGGATATCCAACATCTAAAATACGATCTTACGCATTTTTTCATTACACTAAATTTAGATATAATAGACAAAAGTTTATTATTTCGTGAAAGCTAATGCAAATCTTCTCCATTTGCAAGATTTTCAATAAAGCAGGACTTTCCAAAATTGAGCGATACAGATAAATATTATACACATAAATTCCCAACCGCGACAATCAAATAACTTACAATCCATGCAAAACTCAATGGAAAAGCAACGGCAAACAACATCCATGACCAAGAATTTATCTCTCGGCGCATGGCCGCTAAAGTTCCAAAGCAAGGAAAATACAACAAAATAAAGACAAGAAAAGCGAAATATGTCAAACGGGATTTTTCCTGTCTTGCTTGCTCAGCACGTAAATTTTCAACCAAACTAATGCTGGCTTCATCGTTACCTTGCTCAGACTGATAAAGCACACCCATGGTACTAACGACAACTTCCTTTGCCATCACTCCGGTTAAAATACTCACAGACATTTTCCAATCAAAGCCCATCGGTTCAAACACTGGTTGAATGGCTTTTCCGGTTTTACTGATGTAGGAATTTTCTAATAATTCAGCTTGTTTTTCGGTTTCAAGACGATTTATTTCATTAATATACCACTCCACAGAATCATGAGACGCAGTTTGCGCTTGCATGTTTTGAACTATTTCAATTGATTCATCATATTTTGCAATGGTTTTTTCACTCCGTGGGAAATAGCTTAATGCCCACACAATAATTGAAGCACCAAGAATAATCGTTCCCATTTTTTTGATAAAATGCAAGGATTTCAACCAAGTATGTTTCAGCAGCGATTTTCCGCCCGGCAACCGATAAGGAGGCAGCTCCATAATAAACGGACTGATTTGTTTTGAAAACACTGTTTTACTTAAAATGAGTGATGTCAAAAAAGCTGCAAGGATTCCAATACCATATATTGAAAATAAAATCAAAGACTCACGCGCCGGAAAAAATGCACTAATAAATAGCACATAAACCGGTAATCGTGCAGAACAGGACATAAACGGAATCACCATCATGGTTAAAATCCGATCGCGCTTATTTTCAATGGTACGAGTTGCCATAATAGCAGGCACATTACATCCAAAACCCATCAATAGTGGGATGAATGACTTTCCATGCAATCCGGCTTTTTGCATGAATTTATCCATTAAAAACGCAGAGCGGGACATGTATCCAGAATCTTCCATCAAACTAATCATGAAAAATAAAATCATAATGCTGGGAAGAAAGACCAAAACACCACCTACTCCGCCAATAACACCATTTATCAGTAAATCAGAAAACACTCCGGGATTAATCAAATTATTCAAACCGGCGCCCAAACTGCTAATCCCTGTTTCTATCCATTGCATAGGATATTCTCCCAGCCGAAATGTCAGGAAAAACATCAACCAAACAAAAAGAAAAAAGATGGGAAGCCCGAGTAGCTCATGCGTAAGTACTGAATCAATTTTCTGAGAAATATTCTGCTTACGATTATCCCCAGATTTATATACTTTCGCAAGAATACTTCGGATATATGAATATCGTTTTTCAACAATTCTACGCTCTAATTCGGCATCACTAAATTCACAGCTCTCTTGAACAATTTTAGATCGAATCGAAAGCAATTCATTTTTATACGCATGCAATTCTGGGATTGTCCATAAATATGATTCTCCAGCAAATAAAGACACAGTATAAAACCGTTGTAGAAATTGGCTTGGAAATTCGATATTTACATTTTGCTCAGCAAATCGTTTAATTGCATATTCAATTTCAGCAGAATATTGCAACTGTGCAGTTTTTCTCATGAAAACCGGCTTGTCATTATAGGCTGCGGCAGTTTCAAACAATTTCTTAACTGCTTTCCCTTCCTTTCCAACTGTTGGGACAATAGGAGCTCCAAACAACTCCTCGAAACTATCGAGGTCCAAGCTAGCCTTATCATTTTCCAACTCATCAAACATATTTAGGGCAATTACGGTTTTAATTCCGGTTTCTCGTAATTGAGTTGTTAAATAAAGATTTCGCTCGAGGTTTCCGGCATCAACCACATTGATAATTAAATCAGGGGTTTCATGTAACAAGGATGCAGCAACAAATTTTTCATCAGGGGATTGTCCCGATAAGGAATAAGTTCCTGGCAAATCGATGAGTCTGATTTTTTTACCACCGACTTTAACTACTGCCTCTTTTGCAGCAACGGTTACACCTGAATAATTTGCAACCCGTTCTCTTGATCCGGTAGCAAAATTAAAGATACTGGTTTTTCCACAATTTGGATTTCCTACAAGCGCAATGGTGATATCTGGGCTTTTCCCGTTTTCCAATACGGGATCATTCTCATTTTCTTGATAAATCAATGCATCGGTTGCTACTGCGGGCTCATTTTCAATGCTAATATTAATAAGATCTGCTTCTGCTTTTCGAAGCGTTATTTTAAAGCCGTCTAAATCATATTCCAAAGGTTCTGAAAAAGGAGCTCTTTTTATCAGCACGACGTTTTTCCCACTAACAAAACCCATTTCCATTAAACGTCTAGAAATTTCAGAGTTTCCGGACACGGATAATACCCTCGCTTTTTCTCCTCGTTTTAGTTCCGTCAGCTTCATCTTAAAATCTCTTTAACGTCCTTCTTTATCAACAACAAAAATAATGAAACGATTCAACATTACCTATCCCCAAATTTTGTGATTTTTCAAAACTCAATCATTCCTTCAAACACAAAACGAACAGGTCCGCTCAGCCAGATATTTACGAATCGATTTTCATTTCTATGCAAATTCACCGACAAAGCTCCACCCTGCATGTGCACTAATATTTCGGCATCATAAAGCTCATGTTTTATGGCTTGATAAACTGCACCTGCAACAGCTCCGGTACCACAAGCTAGTGTTTCATCTTCCACCCCACGCTCATAAGTCCGTTGGTAAATTTCAATTGGCGAGTGAGCTTCAATAAAGTTCACATTACAACCATCAGGTTCAAACTGACTGTCAAAACGGATTTTTCGTCCCTCACTAACGACATTAAAATCAGACAAATAGGAAACTTCCTCAACATAATGAGGACTCCCAGTTTCAAACAACTGAGGATTTATTGTTTGTGGAATAGTAACATCAATCATTTTCAATTTCACTTGCTCATCCAAGATTCTTGCAGCATGTTCTCCATCAACGGCATTAAAACGACAACTATCCTTAATCAAACCCAAATCATCAGCAAACCGAACAATACTACGTCCTCCATTTCCACACATACTAGCAAGTTTCCCATCAGCATTATGATAAACCATTGTAAAATCATATTGTGTTGACGGACGCAGAAAAATAACACCATCGGCCCCAATTCCGAAACGACGATTACATAATTTTTCAATCTGAGCTTCACTCAAATTCAAGGAATGTTGCATCTCGTTAAGGAGAATAAAATCATTACCTGCCGCCTGATATTTATAAAATTTCAATTGCATAATCCAATCGTTACTAATTATTCAACAATCAAAAGAGAGCTTTCCTAAAATTTTGTTAAAAACGAAACAGTTCTAACATATATTTCGTTCTTAAAGAAACAAAAATAATTAAAAATTTATTGTTATGAATGCAAAAACAGATTTTGATGTCTATAATTTCAGGAATTGGAAATAATGCCTATCCAGATTTCAATGAAGCAGCTGAATTCAGGAGATGACAACTGAACAAATTTATATGGAATGCATTTATCCAAACAGACATATTGCACAATATACTTTCATAGTAAGGTAAGATGTATTTTATTTCATTGAATTTGTAGAAAAGATTTATTTTTTTGAAAAATTTACCATAATTTTACAACCTTTTTTGAAAACATACGTATTGATTGAAGTATAATAATAAAATAAAGAATAAATAACAGTTTTATCGTTGAAGGAAATATATGAGACAACTAAAAATTACGAAGTCGATTACCAACCGTGAGAGTGCATCATTGGATAAGTATTTGCAGGAAATTGGGAAGGAAGAATTAATTACTGTCGAAGAAGAGGTGGAACTCGCCCAGCGGATTAAGCAAGGAGACCAAAGGGCATTAGAGAAACTAACGAGAGCAAACCTCCGTTTTGTTGTATCGGTTGCAAAGCAGTATCAAAATCAAGGGTTAAGCCTTCCTGATTTAATTAATGAAGGAAATTTAGGACTTATAAAAGCCGCTGAGAAATTTGATGAAACTCGTGGTTTTAAGTTCATCTCTTATGCAGTCTGGTGGATTCGCCAAAGTATCCTTCAGGCTTTAGCCGAACAATCAAGAATTGTACGTTTACCACTGAACCAAGTTGGTTCGTTGAATAAAATCAACAAAGCATTTTCAAAATTTGAACAGGAAAATGAACGTAAACCAACATCTGAAGAACTTAGTCAAGCATTAGAAATTGCTCCAGAAAAAGTCTCTGACACGCTCAGAGTTTCCGGGCGACATGTTTCTGTTGATGCTCCATTTGTTTCTGGCGAAGAAAATTCACTTTTAGATGTACTTGAAAATTCTGATTCGCCCGCTGCAGACAACGGATTGCTCAATGAATCACTCAGCCGTGAAATTCACAGGGCTTTAGCAACACTCACAGAGCGTGAGCGTGATATTATCCGTTACTTTTTCGGAATTGGATGTCAAGAAATGACACTCGAAGAAATTGGAGCAACCTTTTCATTAACTCGCGAACGCGTACGTCAGATTAAAGAAAAAGCAATCCGTCGTTTACGACATACAACTCGAAGTAAATTATTAAAAACATATTTGGGATAAAACCCATTTATTTTTCATTTTATATTTTTATTGGTTAATAATGGCTGCCCGTATTTTTTTGGGCAGTTTTTTTCATGCTTGAAATTTAGCTCATTACGCTTCGAAATCAGAAAATAAAAAGGAGTATTTTCTCATAATACCAAATAGGAATATTATTCTTTTCGCCAGAAGCATTAGAAAAGGCCGTTCAGAAAATCAGAAATCAATTTAAAAACCGTAAAATTCCACGCCCGGATTTTTGGGGAGGATACTTACTCAAACCCAATCGTTGGGAATTCTGGCAAGGACAAGCTGCAAGGCTTCATCAGCGTGTAATATATGAATATAAAAATCATTGTTGGAACTGGCATCTATTATATCCATGATTTTCACACCATTGCTCTGCAGTATTTTTGGCTACCGCGTTTCTAACATGGTAATCGTCTTCTTATCGATATGTGGAAGCGCCTTTATGGTTTTTTTACTGGGTAATAATGTCACATTACTATTTCCTAATTTCACGAAAAAACTCGATTGATTTCTAACTAGTTCAACAAAGTCGCTGTATTCAATAATTGCCTCATAACGATAAACATAGGCTTTTTTTATTGGTTCAGCATACACTTTTTCTGCCTGGATTAATTGAGCATCAGACAGTCCAACGGCACATTCTGAGTGTCCTGACAAAGGTGCTTCAGAATACACGCTGAACATCATTCGTACTTGCGGTGAATCAACGGTATCACGAAATGTAAAATCTATACTTGCTTCTAAATCATCATCACTTTCATAATCCAATGGTTTCACAAAGTACTGAACAGCACCAATATCAGTATAAAATAAATGTACGTATTTATCAGTCTTTCCGGTGCTTTTAATACCTGTACAAGAAAATAGAAACAAAGAAATTAAACTAAAAAATACGATTTGCTGGGGTTTCATTATTTTGAAATTTTTCATAAATAAATGCTGAGTCTTTACTCACAAAACTAAATAAATAATTTTGATTCTTCTTTATCAAATATCGAACTGACCAAACGGAATCATGCTGATTTAAAATTCGCACAATATTTCCTTCTTCAATAACCTCGAGGAAACAAGAATCTACATCAATATATTCCTGAGATAAATTAGTGATGGACTTCCCGATAATAATACCAATAAACAACTCGTAATTATCTGAAACGACATAACGATTTAATGGAATTTGAGCAGTTGGGATATCATTATACAAGAAATAGGTTTCAACAATTGAAGAATCAATTTCGCCTTCAGTTTCCATGGGATGTAAGTGTAAACTCAAATTACTACCAAAATTGACTTTTTCAATAATGACATAAGTCTCTGAAATCGAATCATAAACAGAATCCGTTTGGAAACCCTTTAAATGCGAAAAATCATCAACAACTTGATTTTCAGGATCTTTTGACGACTGACAAGCGAATAATACTCCCAATGCCACAACAATTAATATAGATAGCTTTTTCATTAAAAAAACAGATTAAAAAAAAGCTGTCCAACAATAGTCAAACAGCTTTTCATAAAAACACAAAGTTTTATTCTCCTGTTACAATTGTTTCATAAGTAACAATGATACCCAAAACATCATTTCGTCTCATGTCAACTGTAGAGATTTTGGTGATTCCACCATTTTTAGCAGCTTTTTGAATACTAGCATCTTGATTAAAAAACAAGACATAAAAATAGCCAGTTGCAGATGCAGTTCCAACTTTTGAACCCATTGGATTACTTGTTGCATTAACGGGAAGTACAACTGAACATGCAGCAAATAATGCAGCAGCTATAACAGTAAGGGCAATTGCTTTAATTTTTTTCATAATATTACTTTTTTGATTAGTTTTATTAACCTAGCGACAATATAACGTAATATATAAAATATTTTTCGTATCTTTGTGGTATGGAAAAAATGGATTTTAGAAAATTATCAAATAACGAGCGGTTCATTATCCGCAAACGTGCAATAGGTCTTATAAAGGCTGGAAAGAAACAAATATTTATTGCTGAATTATTTGGAGTACGAACTGCTACTGTATGCGATT
>JAYEFQ010000073.1:0-3476 GCA_034658655.1 Bacteroidota bacterium | reverse complement strand
ATCCGTAGAGATTAACACTCCAAGGTTTGCAGGATTATAATCTGTCACAGCATTAATTGTATGAGTTGCTTGTATTGTTCCTATGTTTGTGCTAATATTTCCAACCTTAATTCGGTTGGTTTCGGTTTCATTCACGATAATACCAGCTGTACCAAGATCAACAGTTGCGTTTTGCAAATCTAATTGTCCGCTAGTCATTTTTAATTGATTAGCAACATTAAAATCTGTTGCAGCAAGTAAATCACCACCAGATTTATTGATATCTAAGTCATAAAAAGTACTTGTAGATGTTCCAGCAATTTCCTGATTGGCATTTCCACTAAAAATCACTTCCCCATTACCATGGATAAAGTTCCCTGCATTTTCAAAACTTGCATTTTCTGACAATACAATCTTAGCTGCACTAGAAACCACTAAATCGGTACTTGAATGTACTTTAAGCCCTTGCGCAAAAACAGCAAGAGGAAGTATAACAATACCAAGAAATACATATTTCAATTTATCTATCATAATCTACCTATTTTACGACCCTTGGCAAATATACAAAATTTATTAATAACAATTAAAAATTATATGCGTAAATTCAATTAAAGAGCTTAAGGCAATAAAGAACAGACTTTCAGGTTTAGTGGAAAAACATATATCCAAGGAAAATTGCTGCAATAATGCCAGTAAAATCGGCGATTAAGCCGGCAGAAATAGCATAGCGAGTATATCTCACACCAACAGAACCGAAATACACAGCAATAATGTAAAAGGTTGTGTCGGTAGCGCCCTGAAACATGCAAGATAGTCGCCCGACAAAAGAATCAACCCCATAGGTACCCATAGCTTCAACCATCATGCCACGTGCACCGCTACCGCTTAGCGGCTTCATGAATGCTGTTGGCAATGAAGGGACAAAATCGGTATTCACACCAAGTGAGGCAAAACCATATTCTATACCTGAAATTAAAAAATCCATTGCACCAGACGCACGAAAAACACCAATGGCAACAAGCATTGCAACAAGGTATGGAATAATTTTCACTGCTACCTGAAATCCTTCTTTAGCTCCCTCAATAAATTCTTCATAGACATTGATTTTTTTTCGCCATGCAAGCACAATAAAACTCACTATAACGGTAAATAAAATGCCATTTCCTACAAGAGATGATACCATATTGGAAGTTGCGGCATCCATTTGAGAGAACGCATAAATTGTTCCTGAGATAAAAAGGGAAACGCCTCCGAGAAATAACAAAATCACTCGGTTAAGCAGATTTATGCGTTGATATATTGATACCGCAATTATCCCGGCAAGGGTAGAAATAAATGTAACAAGCAAAATAGGTAAAAATACATCGGTAGGATTGCCTGCGCCCATTTCGGCACGATACACTAAAACTGAAATCGGAATAATGGTAAGCCCACTTGTGTTCAGCACCAAAAACATAATCATAGAATTAGATGCTTTTTTCTTTTCAGGATTCAGGTCCTGAAGTTGCGTCATGGCTTTTAAACCAAGCGGAGTTGCTGCATTGTCCAGACCCAACATATTAGCGGCCAAATTCATAACAATACTTCCGTTTACCGGATGATTTTTGGGGATATCAGGAAATAATTTTGAAAACAAAGGGCTAATTGCCCGCGACATCAAAGCAATGACTCCACCTTTTTCCCCGACACGCATTAAACCAAGCCATAAAGTCATGACCCCGCTTAGCCCTAGTGAAAGCGCAAATCCAAGTTTAGCATTATCAAAGGTTGAATTCACAATCTCTGTGAACACCATAGTATCCCCAAAGAAAATGAGTTTTACCAAAGCTACGACAAAAGCAATGACAAAAAATGCGATCCAAATATAATTTAATACCATAGTTTAAAAATCTGCATAAAACTAACAACTTTCTATGGAGATAACAAGAGTCATTTTTTGAAGTTATCAACCTCTCACTTTTAAAAAACTACGGTTTAACAAGTTTCCTCTTTTCACAAAATGACGAAGCCTTGATTTGCAAGATATACAAACCTGACTTCAATGATTTTGTATCAATTTGCATTATTTCTCCTGCCCGTACATCTTTTTGGTCTGTCGCAGTAAAATTGACTTAATACAAACCTTGTTCAGCAAAAGCAAAAGTCAAACTGTCTAAGCCATAACCCGCATTATTCACCGCTTTTTATAAAAACTCAAGAAAGCAATTAATTATTTTGTGCAAACAAGTACGAGAACGAGCGAACTTGCAAGGATGCGAAGAAATTCGAATGACAATTCGTTAAGGATAACCAACGTTTAGCCCTAAAACACCTCAAAAAGCGATAAATTAAGAAAACATCACTGAATTTTCATTTTTTTTTTGCAATTTCGTCCTGAATTATGGATTGGTTTTATCATACAAAGTCTAGACAGCCCAATGCCGACGATTTGCAGGCATTAGTGGAAGGAAAAACGCCTTCACACCGATACTTGCAATATATTGACGGAGCAAAAGTCAATATGACAGATGTATTTCTGCTGAAATTGTCGAAACAAATCAATGCCATGGCAAATCACGGAGGCGGGATGCTAATTTTAGGCATAAAACCCTTGCGAAAAAAGGCTGGAAAATTAGTACCTGTGCCGCACAAAAATCTTAATACAGATCAAGTTCACCAATTTATTTTAGCAAATAATCAGCCATTTTTAAGCGATTTAGACATCATTCCGATTGAGTTCACAGAAGGACAAATTGTATGCATTCGCATACCAGCCGGTGCCGGTCCCTTCATGTTTTCTGACAATCGTTATTATAGTTTTCGCAACGAAAAAGTGGAAAAATTGGATGAATCAGGTGTTCGAAACCTGTACAATCAAGCAAATCGCAAACAATTAGAAATTTATAGTATTTATAATACACAAGGAATTCCGGAATTACAGCAAGGGAAATATGTTTCCATGCTGTTTTATCCCAGAGTTTTAATACGGAATGCAGGACAAGCCGCTGAAAGTCAATACAAAATGGAGGTTTCAATCCCTGCACCACTGTATGAAGAAAATAGCATGTTGACCAATCAGTTTTCCCGACATGAAGGCAAATACGCTGTTTTTTCTTTTCCAGGAAAAACACCGGTTTTTGGAAATGAAATTTTTAAAATGTTGGAATTAAAATTCAGAGTAAAACCTGAAACTATTGATGTGTTTGAACAAGGCGAATTGCAAATCAAACTCTATTATTCAGAAGGAATGCATGAGCAGCGTTTCCCGTTGAAAGAAATTTTCATGTATAGAAATCAAATGCTGCAAGCTAAAGACTTTAAAGCCATAAATTAGATTTCTACAGTTTTTCTGTAACAGTTAATCTGTAATTAATACGTTTAATATCGGTTTATACTAAATTGCTATCAAGATGCTGATTAAGAAAATAAATTATTTTTGTTTTGTTTTTCTTCACAAAATTCTTGCATAGCCATAGCTACGGAATAATTTTTTGAATAAAAACAGGGCGAAAAGAAAT
>JAYEFQ010000072.1:0-3483 GCA_034658655.1 Bacteroidota bacterium | reverse complement strand
GGCAATTCATTCTGAATCAGAAAACATGACAAATGATTTTGAGAGCATTGTTAAAGTGTATCCAAATCCGGCAAGCAATTATCTGTTTATTGAAACACATGAAAATTCACAGGCAGTTGGGGAGCTTACTATTGTTAATCAATCGGGGCAAATTGTTTATCAAAATCACACTACAAAAAACGCATTTGCGTAAGTAATTTTACTCCCGGAAACTATTTAATACAACTAAAAACTGAGAATAAAACTTTTTTTGGTAAATTTGTTAAATACTAAATAAATTTAAAATATGTACTCTAACAGATTTTCATCATTTCAAAATCACCATTCCGTTTAATTCAGAAAGTTGGCGGATTTTTTCAAGAACATCTTTTAGTTCTGTTTGAAGCTGCATGATTTCTTCTGTATCAACTTTTTTCTGCTCAGCTTCTTGCATTGATTTCACTTTAATTTCAAAGCCTTTCTCAAGAATTTTTCGCTTGTATTGCACAATCAAATTCGGTACCACAGATGGGAGTTTCTGATCTTCGGTTTCAACATGGGTTCCATGCTTTGCCCAATAAGGATCCAAACTGTATCGATTTGTCAATAATCCGGCGCAAAGCTTTGCGATATTTGGGTCAGAATGATTAATAAACATCTGCTTTTCAATCACTTTCCCCTCATTTAACAGCTCAGCTGCAGTTTCAAACAAGCGATTATAAACCAAGTTTTCAAATTCCAACTCATCGTTACGAATTTCACCGATAATATACTCGGCAACCCACACTTTTTTACCGGCTTCATCCTCAAAAATCAATTTATCTCCGTACAATAACAACAGGCGGATAATTTCCTTTTCATGCTCCTCCATATAAACATTAGAGACATGCGCAGGAACAACCGGAATTACATTATCTTGCTTGTGCAAGGTTTTCTGCCGGTTTTTTCTTTGTTTTTCTTCTAGTCGTCGTTTGCGGATTTTTTGTAATTCTGAATAAAGGACATCTTCACCAATATCCAGTAATTTGCTACATGATTTTATGTAAACCGATTGTTTGATTTGATCATCAATAACTCCAATGCTCTTAACAATTCCGGTAACGAGTTCTGATCGGCGAATGGGGTCGTTTTGAGCATCTTCAAGTAACAATTTAGTTTTAAAATGGATGAAATCCTGCTTTTCTGATTCAATATACGCTTTCACGCTTTCCGGTGTGTTGGCACGTGCAAACGAATCGGGATCTTCTCCTTCAGGAAACAGCACAACACGAACATTCATGTCCTGCTCAAGGAACATATCAATTCCACGCAAGGAAGCTTTTATTCCAGCAGGGTCACCATCATACAAAATTGTGACATTTGAAGTGAATCGCTTAATCAAACGGATTTGATCCTCTGTTAATGAGGTACCAGATGATGCTACGACATTTTCAATCAACGATTGATGCAACGAAATAACATCCGTATAACCCTCAACCAAATAGCAATTATCTTCTTGTACGATTTTGCGTTTTGCCTGAAATATTCCGTAAAGAACTTTGCTTTTATGATAAACATCCGACTCGGGTGAGTTAAGATATTTTGCGATTTTCTTTTCGCTGCTCAAAGTCCTTCCGCCAAAGCCGATAACGCGTCCTGCAACGGAATGAATCGGAAACATTACCCGTCCGCTGAAACGATCAGCTCGCCAGTTATCACGAACAACTGTCAGCCCTGTGCTTTCAAGAAATTCAAGTTTATAGCCTTTCCCGAGTGCATCATTTGTAAAAACATCTTGCCCTTCAGGACAAAAACCCAAATCAAATTTATCAATCATTTGATCGTTAATAGCCCGCTCCCTAAAATAAGCCAAGCCAACAGCCCTACCCCGCTCATCTTCCATTAATTGCTGCCTGAAATATTTGCGAGCAAACTCATTAACAATCATCATCGATTCGCGATTGTCGCGCTTTTGAACTTCTTCTTCAGTCGGTTTTTCTTCATGAACAGGAATTCCGTATTTCCCTGCAATATATTTCAAAGCCTCCGGATAAGACATGTGCTCATGCTCCATAACAAAAGAGACCACATTTCCACCTTTTCCGCATCCAAAGCATTTATATATTCCCTTCGATTGTGACACATTAAATGAAGGCGTTTTTTCATTATGAAAAGGACACAAGCCAATGTGATTGGTCCCACGACGCTTTAGCTGCACGAAATCAGAAATAACATCAACTATGTCGGCAGTGTCAAAAATACGGTCTATGGTCGCTTGGTCAATCATAAAATCAAAAGCTATTTTTCGGAGTTTTTTGTCTTGACAAAGATAAGAAAAAGTAATCACTAGTGTCCGCTAAAACTAAAATAATGAATTGTAAATTGATGCGATGTGCTGCGTTGTATTGACCCCCGAAGTGATATCCCTACCTTCAGTCGGAATAACAGGCTCTTACGTTGTTGTGAAGGGACTTGGTGGAGGTTTTTGAAACACAAATATTTCAACTTACATCAATATTTATTGAGAGTTAAAATACTTATATTTAGCACTTTATCCGCCATGAACTATGTACATTGTTGGCATTTCGTTGTTTATTCATTCAGTTCTTTCTTGAGTCGGCTTTTTAATACTTTCCAATAATTATTTGGATTAACACTCTCAGTTAACACACCTATAATGTCAATAATTGAGAAATACCATTTTTCTTAATCGTTATCCCAGTGAACTCGAACTCTTTGGTCTTGAAATAATTTTATTGCAGTTTCCTTTGTCATTTTATATTTTCATGAATTATCCTTGGTCTGGGAAGTATAAAATATTTCAATAATTCCTTGTATCCTTTCCAAGTATAACTGTTATTTTGACTTCGTTTATTCAGCCAATAATACCATCTCATCTGAACCGCATGATAGAATCGTTTTAGAGTATTAAAGTTGCTACGGATACCGTAGTACTGAGATTGTCAGTAAAGGACACTTCTCAGCTTCTGGCACTGCTCCTTTAACCGCTTATGTCGGTTTTCTTTGCAGCATTCCTCTATCTTAGTGAACCCTTTCCGTAAGCCTTTCTTGGTCTCTGTGTAACATTTTAGTTTCCTTTACAAGATTTGTATAATCAAGTCTTTACTCTACTAATGCAGAATTCCTTCCCTACAGTAGCTCGTTCTGAATGCACTTCGCTACCTACATGCGGTACTATGGGTAGCCTATGACTTCCATATGCCATCTCCTCAACTCCGGTTGTCCCTCGTTTTGGATACCTTTACCCGGTATTCTTTTCTTATCGTTACAAAAAGCAACTCCGACACTCTCTGTAACTTGGTATGCTTTGGGTGATGAGATACCGATTATCATCGTTTGGTAGAAACAATATGGACCTCCCAAGTTTCGAGGATATCCCTCTATAAACATGCCCTGCTCTGTGCCTCTTGTGGTTGTGAAAGGATAACCACCGTGTGTCCTCCCAGTTACTGCCTTCCGATTAACCGTAAACCGTCGGCTTAACCACCACTTAATACCCATTTA
>JAYEFQ010000071.1:0-46019 GCA_034658655.1 Bacteroidota bacterium | reverse complement strand
TAGCCATTATAGAAAACTCAATAAATTTAAAGAAATTCAATTATGGCTATTTGCGGACACAAAATAAAATATTGAATAAGTGAGCAAATAAAAATTGTGGAGGAGAGTGTGAAATAATTATATGGCGATTATTTATGTAATTTTGTGTTTTATTTTTTTGTGGTAAAATTTATTTGCCTCTAAATAAACAATTTATTTGTATTACAAAATTTATTAATCGCCAATAATTATATTACACTATTTTGTAATAGATCACCTCTACGAGGCTTTTATTTATATTTAATACTATCACCGAGCTTCCGCTCGGCGCTACAAATAAATTCGTCCCAAACGGGCCTTGTAATACCAAGTTGCGTTCTAATGTGTAATATGTAATATTTTTATTGATGCTTATTGACAATTCCAATATATTGATTATCTGTATTATGCCGATTGATGTTCAATGTAATTGTAGGAGCGGTAGCGAACTAAAATTACACAATTGAACACATATCGGTATAATAAATCAGTTCCGTAGGAACTTTCTATTTTTAACCCCGAATGGTAGTTCGGGGATTAAAGCAGATAATATGATTAAAATCCCGTCAGGGATGACCTGTTTTTGTAATACCGATTGTGATTCAAAACTACCGATAGGCTACGCTTTGCTTTGTCTATCGGTGTTGAATCTACATCGGCATTATACTTGCAATTTTGATTAATAAATGGTATAATTTTAGTTCATTATTATATTTTTACCGGACAACAGTGATAATGAAATGCAAAAAATCACATCAGATTTTGATAAAGTGATAAAGAAAATAGAAACAAAAAAGAAGAAATAATGTCTACGCAAAACCATACACATCCCGTTGAAAAATCGGGAAGAGTTTAGCTCGCAATGATTAAGCTTTTTCGAGAAATTCAGACACCAAATTCTCTGCGTCTTTCAGACATTTTGGCAAATTATCATTGATAAGAATTGTATCGAACTCTTCGGCGAAATTCATTTCCCATGCCGCTTTTTCAAGTCGATTCATAATGTCGGTTTCATCATCGGTGCCGCGTTGTCTTAAACGCATTTCTAATGTTTCGAGACTTGGCAGTTTAATGAACATTGAAAGTGCCTTTTCTTGATAATATGATTTGATATTCAATCCACCGACAACGTCAACATCAAAAATGACATTTTTTCCTTCAGATAGCATCTGATTAACATGGGACTTTAAACTGCCGTAAAAACGATCTTTGTAAACTTCTTCCCACTCTAAGAAATCATTGTTTTTTATTTTTTCTTGGAAAGCGTCTGTGGATAAAAACAAATAATCTTTACCATTTGTTTCGTGTTCGCGAGGAGCTCTATTTGTTGCTGAAACAGAGAAATATAGATTGAAATTTTGCGCCATTAAATGACGGATAATCGTAGTTTTTCCAGAACCTGATGGTGCTGAAACAATAACTAGTTTTCCTTCCAACATACTATAAAATGTTTAAGAGCTGTTCTTTGATTTTTTCCAACTCGTCTTTCATGTCAACTACAATTTTTTGAATGGCTTGTTGATTTGCTTTGGCACCCATGGTGTTAATTTCGCGACCCATTTCTTGTGCAATAAATCCGAGTTTTTTGCCAACAGGGATTTCTAAGTTTAAGGTTTCCAAAAAGTAAGTGCAATGATTTCTTAAGCGAACCTTTTCTTCGTTAATGTCTAATTTCTCCAGATAATAAATTAATTCTTGTTCAAATCTGTTTTCATTCATCTCCGGAAGGTCTGAAAGTTTTTCAAGATTAGTTTTTAGGCGATTTTTCACTTCTTCAATTCTTGCTTTCTCAAATGGTTCAACCTCGGAAATTAATGATTCAATGCGCAATACAGACTCACGAATGTCTTTTTCCATGGATACACCTTCATCTTTCCGATAGGAGACAACCATTTTTAATGCTGACTTTGTTTTATCCAAAATAGTATCCCATTCGTCATCTTCAATTTCCTGACGCGTTTGTTTTAAAATATCCGGGAAACGAGTAATTGCTGAAATAGCTTCATGATTCAATGTAACATCTGTCTTTGCTGCAATTTCTTTGAGCTGCTCATAATAGGAAATAAACACCTCCTGATTAATGACTGAAGCCTGTGTGCTACCACACATATCTACATAAATATTAAACTCTATTTTTCCACGCACCAGATGTTTATGGATTAATTCCCTAATTGCTAGTTCTTTTTCTTTGTAAATGGCAGGAATTCTTGTGCCAATATCAAGATGTTTGGAGTTTAAACTTTTTATCTCAATATGTATTGTCTTTTCGGCATAATCAAAACTGAGTTTATGATAGCCTGTCATGGATTGTGTCATAGTTATATTTTGGCGCAAAGTTAATAGTTTCCTAATAATTCACAAGTTGAAATCATCTGTCATTTTCTTAGCAGTTTGGTTCGCAGTGAACAGTGAAAATTTACCTGAAGTAGTGCCAGCAAGAAAACTAGTTTTTGTATTTAAAATCCGCGAGAATGGTAAAAGCCTGGCATTCCTGCATTGTTGTGAAACGAATTAAAGCCGTAGGGTGAATAGTAAGGGCTTTGTTCGCCGAAATTGAAATCGGCAGATATCCATGTTTTTTCTGAAATTCTTAAATCGAAACCAATGTGTCCTTGTTTGTAGCCGTTTTGATTGAGGTCGATATTATTTCCCGGAAAATAGGTGACCGACATTCCGCCACGGATATTGAGGTTTTTATTCACCTGATAGCTGCCCATGGCATACATTTGATAATTAGCCATTTTTTGATAATAAGATTCGCCGCTTTCCGGCATGGATTGATACATGCTGTTGCTAAAACTGAAACTCGTCCCAACCGATAAACTGAATTTTCCGGGTGGTTGTATGCGCAATGCCGGTGAAAAGAAACTGCTTATGTAAGGGGTGCCGCCAAAGCTTCCTATGGACGTGCCGAGTCGTAATTCTGGATTTGTAGTCCAAGCGTTTTTTTCAGTTAAGTTAGGCGTGTTTTCTGTTGTGTCAATTTGAATGTTGACATTGCTTTTTTCTGCTGCTTGATAATAATCGCTGGTTTGTCCAAAGCTTGTGATGCTAAGCGCGCAAATAATCAATAAGAAACTAAAAGTTCTCATATGCATATTGTTTTCCATACATTAAACGATAAAATGAGAAAAATGTTTTGTTTATTTAAATGTTTCAATAATTCCCTTAATCTCCGCTATTTTTTTGTTTAACATATTTTTGTCTGATGCTTCGGCAATTAAGCGCAAATATGGTTCTGTATTGCTTGGGCGAATGTTAAACCACCAATCTTTATAATCTAAACGATATCCATCAAAATCCATGAAATTGTCGGGTTCAGCTTCTTTTAGATAATGTGTTTTTACAGCTTCCATGGCTTCGGATTTTTGTTCAATTTTAAAATTTATTTCGCCTGAGCTGTGATATTTAGATATTTCATCGATTCGCTCGGATAATTTAATGCCTTGATCTTTTAATTTGCGCATAACTTGCAATACAATGAGACATGCCAGTAAGCCAGAATCGGAATAATAGAAATCTTTAAAATAGTAGTGCCCTGCAAGTTCTCCACCGTACAATCCGTCGATTTCTTTTAGTTTACTTGCTGCATATGCTCTACCAACTCGCCAGGTGTGCATTTCAATTTCGTATTTTGCCAGATATTCAGCTACCGATTTACTAGTACGGATATCCTGAATGAGTTTGGTCCCTGATGTTAGTCTGTCTTTAAAATATTCACCCATAAAGGCAATTATTAAATCGGGAGAAATGAAACGTGCTTTTTCATCCACAAACATAACACGATCTGCATCGCCGTCGAAAATAATGCCGATGTCGGCTTGTTTTTCCAAAACGAGTTTTTTCAAATCTTTCAGATTTTTTTCAATCAATGGATTTGGATCGTGATTTGGAAATGTTCCGTCAGGTCTTTCGTAAATATAAGTGGGTTTTTTCTTGAGAATATCGTGAATAAACGGCCCACCTATACCGTTGGAGCCGTCAATAACAATATTTAAACCAGCTAAATCGGGCTTGTAGGCTTTCAAAAAGTCGATGTAACTGTCTCTGTAATCCAACGCTCGATAAAATCCGGGATTTTCAACTGGTTCAACTTCCTTTGTTAAAATAAGTTCCTCGATTGCTTTAAGCCCGTTGTCGTAACCGATGGGGGAAGCATTCTGACCGCTGAATTTGAATCCGTTATACTCTTTTTGATTATGCGATGCGGTAATTTGTACTGATGCTGGAAATTCATACTTTGCCGTTCCCCAATAAACCATGGGAGTAGTTGTTAAACCTGCGTCAAAGACGTTGACACCTGCGTCCATGATACCTTGTGCAAGCGCTTCAAAAAGGCTTTCGGAATGCACTCGCATATCTCTGCCAATTAGCACTCTGTCTGCAGGGATTACTTTCGGAAGAAAAAATCCAATTTTGTAGGCAAGGTTTTCATCCAGATCCTGTCCGTAAATTCCTCTAATGTCATATGCTTTAAATGCTTTCATAATTAATCGTTTCCTTTTGATTTGTTTTTTGTAATTGGAATTAATTTCATCCCTTTTTTTACACCAAGTTTCATCAAACCCATTGCAAAATAGGTGGTATATTTCACATAATCGGCAGCAGAAAAATGTATCCAATTTTCTTTGTTATTATATGCTATAGCAATTTCAAGCACCTTGTATTCAGTGTGATAGCTCTCTAATAAATAAAAAATGCGTTTAATTGCCATGTGAAATTTTATTAATTTATTGTAAACAAAGTTAAAAAAAAAAATTATCTTCGTTGCGGTTTGTTTGAAGTTTTATCAAATGGACATGAACTGCAGTCAATCGGATGTTTAATTGTTGTTGTTGTCCAAAAGCGGATTCCGAAGGTAAAAGTAAAGGTGTTGTAGGAGTGTCCATACAAAGCAGAGGCAGTAATATCAACCCGATCAGATAGAAAGAATTTATATTCCAGCTCTGCGAGGATATCTAATTTATTTTCCCAGTTTCCGTTTAAATTGTAGTTTCCTTCGGTGATATATCCCGGAACTTTGTTCCAATCTTCACGAAAATTTAATGTTGGACCAGCAGCAATGTCAAATGAGGAACGCCATATCTGTAGAAAACTGTATTTTAATCCGACATGAAAAAACATTGCCGGCTGACTGAGTGCATCACTATAAAAACCCGGCATTACACGCCATGATAGTTTTGTGCCACGTAAATAGGTTTCGATAGAGAACATAATATTTGGCTCAACCACCCATTTGCCATTGTAATCTAATTTATTTTCATAAAGTCTCGGTTGATTTGGTGATTCAAAGGGATGAAACCCAATCGGAGCAAATTTTGGATGCAAAAGGGTTTGACTTTGAAGATTATAACCGACAAAGATTAGTGCAAATAATAAATATACTCGTATCTGTTTCATCCTTTTCATTTTCAATCTTTAAAAATAACGAAAATAATTGAAATCTGTTGTTTTTTTGTCGTTGGTTGTTTTTTTTATGAATAATGCAGCCTAAGACAATGTGATATACTGAGATTTGCATTTTTTGATGTGTCTGAGATGAAGGTTGAAATGTCAAAATGGAATGCTTTTGAGTTTAATAATTATGTTTATATACTGTAAAATATTATGTGAAATAATTGTTAAGGACAAATTATTAATATCTTTGTGTAGTGATGAAATTTCAGGGATATGAGTAAATGCATTCGACTTGTCGTGTTGTTGGCGTTGTTAAGTGGCTTGTTTTCAATGAGTTCTTTTTCTCAACGTAAGCTGTATGAGATAGGTGTTGATTCGGTGGATATACTGCTTGTAGATACATCGTATCGACATAATTTGACTTCCAATATTTTTGATAAAAAGGAAAGTACAATACAAGCTGCAGTTCGGTTTGATTATGTTGGAGTTTCTTTTGGACTTCAGGAGTTGTCTTTTATTCATTTGCGGATAGAAGATTACGAACAATCCTTAAATTATTTGTTTTCTGCTCGTCGTTTTGCTGAATATATTGGTGATAGCGTATATATTGCGATAGTGAACCGGCGTTTAGGGACAGTATATACGGAAATGGGGATAAATGATAAAGGACTTCAGTATTTGATGCAAGCTTATAATGTCCTTTCTAATTATCAGGACGATTTTTGTTTGGATCTGGTGAAGACAGTGAGGAATATTGGACTAAATCATGTTTTACGTCATGATAATGAAAAGGCAAGAGAGTATTTCGATGAATCTTTAGATTTAGCGAAATCTTGTGATATGCGCTTAGAATTAGGCTCCGGGTATGTAAACTTGTCAGGAGTTAATATATATTTTGGAATTTATGATTCCATCACTGTATATTTGGATAGAGCATTGGATATATTTGAAGAATTTGGTGATACCTTAGGTATGGGAACTGTACATAATAACCGAGCAGAGTACTATATGATGATTGGGGAATATGAAAAATCCGTTTCTTTATATGAGAAGGCCTTTGAGTATTATACGATTGTCAAAGAAGATAATTTTCGGGTAAGTACGTTAGGAAATCTTGCCATTATTTATGAGCGAATGGGAAATAGCGAAATGGCTCTTGAATATTCAAAACACTATGCTAAGGCTAATGCGATGCTTTTGTCAATGAAGTTAGAGAAAACCATTGAAAATATGGATGCCTCTTTTATGCAGAAACAAATGCGTAAAAATATTGAAAATGAGCTTGTTCTTTCGAAAAAAGAAAGTAAAATAAAGTCTTATCAATTGTACCTGTTGTCTAGTTTGCTAGTGATTATAGTTGTCATGTTGGTTTTATTTATATATCATCGAATTGCTAAGGAAAGACTGATAAAGGTTCAGTTGGAAAAAGAGAAAATCGCAAAATCAAGTCTTAAAAGTCAAATTAATTTTAAAGACAGAGAATTAGAAGGACTGGCTTTAAATATTACAAATAAAAATCGATTTTTACATAACCTAAGTGGTGAACTTGATGAAATAAATAGCCATCAGGATAAAGATACTCAAGGAAAAATCAGGGACGTTAAATACTTAATATCTCAGTACCTGCAGTCTGACAAAGAATTGGCAGATTTCAATAAGCAGGTTGAATTATTGCAACAAAATTTCTTTTATGTCTTAATGGAGGAATTTCCTGATTTGAGTGAAAATGACAAACAATTATGTGTGTTACTCCGACTTGAAATCAGTTCAAAAGATATCGCATTGATGAGGAATGTTTCCGAGAAATCAGTCCACATGGCTCGCTATCGTTTGCGAAAGAAAATGCATTTGGATTCTAATGATAATCTTGTCGAATATTTAAAAAGAATATAGTTGTTGTAGTGGTAATTTTCAATTCTGTCTATCTGTTGTAGTGTTGAAATTTATGGTTAGTACCAATTTCTATTGTAATTTTGTGCAATAGAAATCATAGAGTTGTAGAATTAGATGATTTAAAAAGTATATGAGATATTTGTTTCATAAGAAACAGAAACTCGATTTAGGTATGTTCCACACAATTTAGCTGGGTCGGTTTTTAAAAAAGCATAGTTCTTTTCATAATAAGCATCAAAATATATGTAATGCGTATCTAAAACTGGAATTATCCAATCCAGAATCTATCCAAATACAAATCAAAACTTGCCTGGTTAGTTGAAAATTCAGGTTTATTACAATTTATTTGGTTTGTGTTTATTCCCAACAATCAGTTCTTAGCTGATACCCGCAAAATGCATTACATAATTAAATGTTTTGATGACTAAGAAAGAGGAGGTTTACGGCTTAACCTTCTCTTTTTAATTTTACTTTAATGTTTTCTATCCTTGTTTTGTACAATAGCTTGAGTTAATTTTCAATAAAGATTTTTCCATGAAATGGGATGATATTATCATTGGTTAATAGGTGGAAAAACAATCCACTTTTTTGCTTTACCCCTAATTAACAGTCTCCATAAAACAGTAAAGGGAACATCATGCTGATGTTCCCTCCAGAAATGCTTTGCCGTAGCTCTACATTCTGCCAGATTTACAGTTCTGCCTTCTTTCCTCTCAAATCCATGTCTCAGAATTCTTTTGAGTCAGCGTTTCCGTCTTGAGTACGAAACTCATTTTCGGAGTTTTCATTCATTCGCTCTTACTGATTGCTCAGTGTTGAGCTTTTTCTCCACATACATCCGAAGATGTTTGCTTTGCTTCCTGAATGCCGAATGTCAAATCAAAGGAATTTCACCTTATCGTTTCCATCTCGGAGTGCTCTCCAATTGCATCTCTGCGTTTGGTTTGTCACTAGGCTTCCATGGTGGGTTTTCTTGTTATCATTTCGGTTTGCACCGTAATGTTTCCTGAAATCCTGATTTGAACTCTCTTATCCGTAGAAAAGATTCTTCAAACCATTTGAACCATTTCAGCAGGCTTTATCTCTAACCTGTGTTTCAAATATACATGATTGATACCCCCTTTGTCAAGTTTTTTTGCCTTTTTAAATTCACAATGAATTCACTTGATTATCAACAGGATATTAACAAAGATAAGCCTGTGGATGTTTTGATAATTCATATTCAGAAGGCAGTGATTCGGCTTATCAACAATTTGCCTGATTTTTCTTTATTAACAAATCGATAAAAATCAAAAATCCCTTACTTCTATACCGTTAGATTCTAAAACGTCATTTTTTTTTAAAACGGATAATTTCCCGAAGAAATATGTCCCACGTTTGATGAAAATTTCCCAATTCGCTAAAATAATGTACTTTTGTCATCTTATATAAACACGATCAGATGTAAATCAAATTTGCTTTGCATTTTTATTTGAAAAATGATGCTCGGTTTTATTCGAATTGATTGATTTGAAAGTGTTTGTGATTGGATATTTGAATGTGAATTATGGAATTATCAAAAGAAATAAAACGAAGACGAACATTTGCCATTATATCGCACCCTGATGCGGGGAAAACAACTTTAACTGAAAAGTTGCTGCTCTTGGGTGGTGCCATAAAGGTTGCCGGTGCTGTTAAGAATAATAAAATTAAAAAAACAGCAACTTCCGATTTTTTAGAAATTGAAAAACAACGTGGAATTTCTGTTGCAACATCTGTAATGACAATTAATTACAACGATTGTGTGATTAATATTTTGGATACTCCGGGTCATAAAGACTTTGCTGAGGATACCTATAGAACGCTTACTGCTGTGGATAGTGTAATTCTCGTGGTTGACAGTGTGAAAGGGGTAGAGGAACAAACGCGTAAACTTATGGAAGTGTGTCGGATGCGTGCAACTCCTGTGATGATTTTTGTCAATAAAATGGATAGGGTTGGCAAAGATGCATTTGATTTGATTGAAGAACTGGAAGAGGAGCTGAAAATCACTGCATGTCCGTTTACATGGCCAATAGGTAGTGGTGATCGGTTTAAAGGTGTGTTTAATTTGACAGATGAAAGCGTAACTTTGTATCAATCTGAAAAAACAAGTCTTGCTGAAAGTCATTATAAAACACAAAACTTGAAAGATGATGTACTTGAAGATTTTATCGGCGAAAAAAACTTGGAAAATCTAATTGAAGATAGAGAGCTGGTACTCGAATTATTTGATGATTTTGATACCTCACTTTATCGAGAGGGCTATTTGGCTCCGGTATTTTTCGGTAGCGCGCTTAATAATTTCGGTGTTCCTGAATTATTTGAAACTTTCGTTGACATTGCACCTCCTCCGACATTTGCAAAAACGCTGGAGCGCGATGTGTATCCTGATGAAAAGAAATTTAGTGGATATGTATTTAAAATTCATGCGAATATTGATCCGAAACATCGTAATCGCATGGCATTTTTACGGGTTTGTTCAGGGAGATTTGAGCGTAATAAATTGTACTATCACACTCGATTAAATAAAAACTTGCGATTTTCGGCGCCAGCAGCTTTCTTGGCAAATGCCAAAAGTACCATTGATGAAGCATATCCCGGAGATGTTATTGGATTATTTGATACCGGAAACCTTAAAATTGGGGATACCATATCTGAAGGAGAAAAACTTCATATTACAGGAATTCCGAGTTTCTCACCAGAAATACTAAAAGAGGCGATTAATAAAGATCCTGCGAAATCAAAACAGTTAGAGAAAGGGCTGAGTCAGCTTGTTGAAGAAGGATTGGCACAATTATTTATCCAGCAGCCCGGAAATCGTAAAATTATTGGTACGGTGGGCGAATTACAGTACGAAGTAATTATTTATCGCTTGGCGCATGAATACAATGCAACTTGTGATTTTCAGCAGCTATCTTATCAAAAGGCTTGTTGGTTGTCATCCGACGATCCGAAAAAAATTGATGAGCTAATTAAAACCCGACCGAATCATATTGCGTATGATAAAACAAACACACCAATATTTATGGTGGAAAATGAATGGGTACTGAAAGTGGTAAAAGAATCGTACCCGGATGTTCAGTTTAATGAAACATCAGAAGTGAGTAATACTGCCCAGGCTGCGCAATCAGAGTTTTAATTTTTAATACAATGGCTTTTGAGTTAAACATATCGGCAATTATTGAAGAACTTTCCTTTAAAACCAGTAGGAGTGGAGGGAAAGGCGGTCAGCATGTGAATAAAACCGAAACGAAAGTGCAATTGGGCTTTGATATCAGACAATCGGCTTTTTTATCGGATGATGAAAAAGAGCGTTTGATTGAAAATGCTGCCAATTTATTAACGAAAGATGATATTTTGCAAATGGCTTGTGAAACGAGTCGAAGCCAATCAGCAAACAAAGCGGAACTCATCGAGCGGTTTGTTGAAGTACTCCGAGATGCATTGAAAGAGGAAAAGCCCAGAAAAGAGACGAAAGTTCCGAAAATTGAAAAGAAAAAACGCTTAGAGAATAAGCGAAAACTGTCAGAAAAGAAACAATACCGAAAACCTCCTGAGCCGCCTGTATAGTATTTTCTTAAAAAAAACAGCGACCATGTTGTGATCGCTGATGTCTATAATGAAAAAATCTATCTGTGTTCTGAAAAATATTTCATGAATTGTGCTCGCTCGTAAATCATTGGGCGTTTGATGTTTTGCTGCGATAATTTACCTCTAAATACATCGAGGTTTTCATAGCCTTTTTCATCCATCCAATTATTAATTCGCTGATTCATTTTTGTAATCGCTTCAGCACCTTGTTTGTGAAGTACAGATGCAATTTGTACGGCAGTTGCTCCAACCAAAATGTTTTTAAGCGCAGCATCTCCATCATGAATTCCCATGGTAGCGGTAATGTTACTTTTTACATGTCCGTAAAGCGCTCCAACCCAACGTAAACACATTGCATTTTCTTCTGGAACAGAAAAAACATGTCCGCTCTTAACCGTTTCATTCTCCAAATCAATATCCGGATTATAAAACCGATTAAATAGCACAATGGATTTTACGCTGTCAATTTTTGAAATTTCTACCATATGACGGCTTAGAGATGAAAAATACCAAGACATTTTTATTGCGAGTGGTAATTCAGTTACTGCTGACACTTTGCGAATGATTTCAAAATAATTTTTTTCAATTTCAAAGCCTGTTAATTGTGAATTTGACGGGAGAATAAACATATTTAGTTCAATTCCGTCGGCACCGGCCATTTCAATTTCTTTTGTGAAATTTGTCCATTCACTTGCTGAAATGCAATTAATACTAGCAATAATTGGGATGTCAACTGCTGCTTTGGCATCTTTAATCAGTTTGATGTATTGATCGAGATTATGCTTTTTTGTGTAAAATGAGACATAATTTTCGACTTCATCATAACTACCATACATATTGTTAACTCCCTGAGCGTCAGCTTCCATATTGATTTGCTCCTCAAACAATGATTTCAGTACAATGGCTCCGGCTCCGGCTTCTGCCAGTTCCTTTATTTTTTCAAGATTACCTGTTAGTCCTGAACTACTTGCTATGATTGGTGATGGGAGACTTAATCCCATGTATTCGATTGTCAGATTTGCCATAGTTTTATTGTTTTATTGTTTCTTGAATAAATTTATCAATGCCTATTGCGGCTTTGTGTCCGTTTGCAATACCGTGAATTACATCCGGACCTTCAATAATATCCCCACCGAAAAATAGCCATTTTGCTGATGATTGGAAGTGTTTATCTACTTTGATGCGGCCTCTGTCAGTATATTCCAACTCATCTTTTACGGATTGCGGGATGTACGAAAGATTTGCACCTTGTCCAATCGATTCGATAATCATATCTGCTGGGAAGAATTTAGTTTGATTTTCATCAAATTTAGGAGCAAAACGTCCGTCTTCACCAAAAACAGAGAGACATTTCTGGACCTTTAGTCCTTTAAGCTTTCCTTCTTCAATTAAGATTTCTGTTGGACCCCACCCAGGATCGATAACTGCTTTTTCTTCACGAGCTTCTACAACTTCTTCACGATCAGCTGGCATAATGTCCTCAGATTCTAAAGACGTGGCTAACACATCAACTTTTCCGAATTTTTGATTCTGCAGACGTGCCATGGAACGTGTGATATCCATTGCAACGTTTCCGCCGCCGATAACTACAACTTTATCCATAACAGGAACTTCGTTGCCAAGAGTGATGTCTCTCAACAAGTCTGCTGCCATATAAACATTTTTATGATCTGCTCCTGGAATGCGAGTGCTACGTCCTTCGTGTAATCCTGTTGCTGAATAGACTGCGTCGTAAGATTTTTGAAGTTCTTTCATGCTGATGTCTTTACCAATACGTGTGTTGTATTGAATTTCAGCTCCAAGTTCAAGAATGAAATTAATATCGTTGTCAATTTGATCGTATGGAAGACGGTATTCTGGAATTCCGTAACGCATCATACCACCAGCTTGTGGTAAGGCTTCGAAAATTTTAATTTGATAACCTAAGCGTCTGAGATAATATGCTGCTGATAATCCTGCAGCACCGCTACCGATAATGGCAACTTTTTGATCTTTATTTTCTATGCTGTCTAGTTCAAGTACTTTTTTGTAATCATCGCTTTCTACCTGATCGGCAATGTAGCGTTTTAGCCAACGAATGGAAAGAGGATCGCCTCGATGACCCATTGCACATACGTCTTCGCATTTGTGTGTACAGATACGTCCGCAAATTTCTGGTAATGGATTGGTTTCATAGAGCTTTTTAAATCCTTCGTTAATGTTGTCTTCTCTGACTGCAGCAATATACTCTGGAATTCCCATGTGAGCAGGACATGTTGAGACACAAAGACCGCAATTAATGCACCTATCAGCTTCTTCTTGTGCTTCTTGTTTGCTGTATCCTTTAACAATTTCAATGAATGATTTGTCGCGGGTTTCAGGCTCAAGTTCTTGCATATCTATGCGCTCGAAGTTGTTCAGTTCATAATTGTCTTCAGGGCGTTTCCAGCCTAACGGCTCTTCGTCCCAAGGCATTTTATCCACGCCCGGAATGAATTTGAACACTTCGGGATCTTCGTCAACCCAAGTATAGTGATTTGATAATTTTAATGATTCTGTTGAGCAGACATCAACGCATAATGCACACCAACAGCAGCGACCGTAATCAACGAGGGGGCGGAGACCGCTATCGCCTTCTTTTGTTTCAATTCCATCAACGGGAACCATGCTTATTGCTTCATTCTCACAAATTGTAGAACAAGCACCGCACCCAATACAGGTGTCAATATCGTTTTGGTGAAACCCTCTGTATCTTGCTGCTCCTGGACGATCATTCAGTGGATCTTTTACAGTCACCGGATCGCGAAAAAGGTTACTCCAAGCGGAGAATGGTTTGATGATATGTTTTAAGCTCATAATATTGTTTGTATTTATTTGAGGTTAGAGGTTTGAAGTTTGAAGTTCAATTCTAACTGCTCAATTAATATCTATTTAAATTTATTTCCTTTTATCTTTGATTCTTTCAAATAAGATATGAATTTATTAATCTGCTTACTTTCTACTGCTAGCATTTTGTATAATTCATTAAATTCAATTTGAGAAATATTATTTTGATCCAGTGCTCTATATGTTTGAGATCTACATTCACCACATGATCCTTTAGCAATTGATAAAAAATAAATAAGTTCTTTACTTCCTTCTCTTTCGAATCCTTCGGCAATATTATCCATAATTGATCCACTTGATCTTAAAATTTGATGTCTCAATGGCGTGTTTTCAAAAAAATCAGGTTTTTGAGAAAAAGCATAAACCATCTTACAGATATTTCTGGCTTTTTGCCAAATTTCAAGATCTTCAAAATTGCTTATAGTTGCCATATTATTTCATTTTATATTCTCTTAAACTATTTCCAAACCTCAAACCTCAAACTTCTAACCTCAAACCTCAAACCTCTAACCTCAAACTATCTCTCTATCTCTGGCGGGCAAGTTTGTAATGACACCATTAGCGCCCCAACATCTGCGATGTTTGTATTTATCAGCATGCGTTCTAATAATGGGATTGCGTGTGTATAACTTGGGCCACGAAGGTTAATTCGTCTGGGTTTATCTGTTCCGTCGGAAACCATAAAAAATCCAAATTCACCTCGTGAAGATTCAGATTTTACATAGGTTTGCCCTTCTGGAATTTTCCAGTTTAAAACATTTGGAGTTTTTGCACGGATATCACCAGTTTTAGGGATTTTTGCAAGAATCTGTCGTATCAAGTCCACAGTAACTTGCAAATCGTACCAACGTATTCTTGTTCTAGCATAAATATCTGATTCTGTTTTTATAGGTACATCCCAATCTAATTGATCATAAAACAGGTATGGGTTGTCTTTACGGACATCACGTTTAAACCCTGCTGCTCTGGCGTTTGGACCTACAACTCCATATTCATTTACCCATGAAGGATCTAAATATCCTACACCCATTGCACGTTTTCTGAATACGGCATTTTGGTACAATACATTGTCGATATTATGAGTAAATTCATCAATTTTTTTTAGATTTTCTTCTAAACGAGCTTCAAACCCATCAGGTAATCCACCGCGTACACCACCTGCAATGATATACATATGATAAACACGTCCACCTGTTAATTCTTCGAAGCGGTCGAGAATGAGATCACGTAAATACATTCCCCATTGTACGCCAATTCCAAGGCCCATGGTTCCCCCTTGTCCAGGGACAATACGTAGTAACATTTGGAGGCGAGCCATTTCAAGGGCAAGCATACGAAGCCATTTTGCTCTGTCAGGTGCTTCAATGCCAGATAGTTTTTCGGTTCCTGCAGCGAGACAATATTCGTTTGAATCTGCTTCAGGAACACACATGCGAATGCATGTAGGGAAACATTGTATGTATTTTCTACGCTCAAAAAGTTTTTCAAATCCACGATGCAAATATCCAACATGGGTTTTTGCATCCACGATTTCATCACCACTAACAGTAAGTTCTAGTGACATGTTTCCAGTAACTCCCGGATGGTTTGGACCTTGCCAGATTTTGACAAATTTTCCTGATGAAAGATCAATTTCAGGTTTTCCGTCTTTACCAATAGTCGGGTATTTACTGCGGTCGGGGTTTATGTTGAAAATTTTATTTTTCATCCGGATACAATTTTTGTTTCATGTGAATTTTAGGATCTATTCCTTCTGGTCTAGGGCGAGGGAAGAAAGTATCTTCTGCATATTTTTTAGTGTCAAAATCTCTTCTCATTGGTGGCATATTATCCCAGCCTTCAAGTAGAAAACTTTCGTTAACACGTGGACTACCAGGAAAATCAATGCCAAACATCTCACGAATTTCCCGTTGATAGGTTGCAATCTGTTTCCATAGATGATGGGCAGTAATCATGACAGGATTATCACGTGGAATCATGACACGAATTGCCAAATCAACATGTAGGTCATAATTTGTTACTATATAATTCAACTGGAATTTATTGTTTTCTATCCAGTCAACAGCTGTCAGTAACACAAAATGTTCAAAATTCTCTGTATGTTTTAGGTGAGATAAGAGTGGAACGAGTTGTTCCTTTTCTACCTGAACCCATGAGAGATTTTCTGGCTGATATTCGTGATCCAGACAGTGAAATTGATTAGTGATGCGTTCTAATATCTCTTTCATAATCAGATTTTTATGTTTTACCAGTTGTAATCCGGCATGTTCCAGTCTTTAATAATTTGTTTTTGATTTGCTTTATATTCATCAAATCGTTGCACGTATTCGTTGGCACCTTCAGCACGGCCTTTACGGATTTTTTCTTTCAGTTTATTAAATCCAGCAATGAGTGCTTCTGGTCTAGGCATACAACCTGTAATATAAATATCCACAGGGATGTATTTGTCAAGACGATTAATGGTGTTGTACGAGTCGAAGTACATTCCACCATTGATTGTGCAAGAGCCCAATGCAACCACATATTTTGGGTCAGGCATTTGCTCGTATGATCGCAAAACACGTTTCAATGTCTTAATTGATAGGTATCCTGAGACGATTATTACATTGGATTGTCTCGGGGTTGGTCGCATTGCAATTCCAAAGCGGAAAGCATCAAAACGAGGGGTGGTTAAAGGAGGTAATTCAATACTTCCACATCCGGTACCAAAACCCAGAATCCATAAAGACTCAGCTCTTGCCCAGTTTAGGAATTTCTCAACTGCTTTGTATCTAGGATCGTGACGTTCAGGTCTATCTTGAAGATAATAATCTTTTAGTGGATCGACTTCAATTTTTTCTCCATCAGGAGAATAGACTGTATGTTTTTGCAGGTAATCTTTCGGAAATTTATTTTCCTCATTGTTGTCCTGTGGGGTGTTATTTTTTATTTCTTCTGACATAGTTTACATAATTAAAATGATGGCCAAAATTCCTAAAATTAGTGGGACTCCAAGGAAAAAGCGAACGGATTGTTCGATTTTGAACCGTGGAAATACCACTCCGATAAATACAGTTATAAAATAAATAAAGAATGTTTTTATGATTAGCTCTATCCAGCTGTTGGCTCCACCAAATAGCAGATTCATGAACAAGATGGCTTCGGTAACGTGGAGAATGGCTGCATTGGTTTGTAGCACACCCAAGTAAGAAGCATGATACTCTGTTGGTGGACCGATTGGGATTTCAGTAGGGGCTTTTACTAAATCAAATGGTGCGTGCATGAATATTCCTAACATGGAGAATAATAAGGCAGCCGATGCGATTGGGTTAGTAACAATTGTCCAGTTGGCAATGCCACCTTGCTGAGCTGCTACGATTTCTGTCAGGTTAAGTGTATCGTATTGTATAGCTAAAGCAATAATCCCTAGCATGAAAGGCAATTCAACTGCGGTGTATTGGGATAATCCACGACCCACTCCAATGGCTGAATAGGGGTGTCCACCTTCGCCTGCGCCGAGTGCCATGCCTAGCATCCCAAAAAATTTGAAATACAAAATGAGAATTAAATCGCCTGCAAAGGTGAAATTACTCCAGTGCGGATTGTTGAAAATCAAAGGCATAAACAGAAAAAGGCCAACTCCGCCACCTATTCTGAATACAGGCCCAAGATAAAACATCACACCATGAGAAATTTGCGAGCGGGTTCCGTAAAGTTTAAATAAGTTAATCCAAGGCTGATACCAGCGGATACCGTATCGTTTACCAACCCTGGCAACCATTTTGCGAATTAAGCTAGTCTTGAGTAGGCCCCAGTTGAGCACGATAAACAAGCCTAGAAATGTCCATAATAATTTTTCGACAATATTTTCCATTAGAGAACAAAGTTTATAAACATAAATACAATTACGGTGTAAGCCACAATATGAATGAGGTAGCTCTGAGCATTTCCCGAATAAATACCACGTAACCAGTCACCTAAATCATGGAAGTAAGCATTAACTGTTTTCCATATAGTGGTAACGCCTGGAGCAATAAGTATCCCTATTACTTTATTGTAGCCGGCAAACATATTATGTGCCAAATGTGTTGTCTCGGGACGTTCAGGAGCTTCTCCAGCGTAAACAATGTTAAATTGTTTTACTTTTTTTGCTTTACGGCTTGTAATTATCAGCCAACCTGTAAGTATTACAAACATTACAACAATGATAATCATTGTCCAATAACCATCCCAATATCCTAAAGTTGAAGTAGCCATGGTTCCTTCCCATGTTAAAGCTCCATTTGGAAAATATGCCATTAAATAATTTCCTAAAGGTTTTAAGATAAATTCAGGTTTAGCGGAGATTATCATAATAGCAAATAATAGGAGATATACTGGTATTAAAAGCCATATAGATATTTCTTTTACATTACGGTGTTCGTCTTTTAGTTGTCCTAAGAAAATAGAATAGATTAATTTGAAAAGGTATAAGAATGCAACAACTCCTGAGAATAGCACAACAATACCTTGAAAATAAAAGCCTCCAGTGATTATTGCATCATAGAATAGCCATTTTCCTGCAAAACCAACTAGAGGAGGTATTCCAGCTAAAGTAATAATAGCAATTAGTACTGCGATAAATGAAAATGGCATTCGTTTTATTAATCCTCCCATTTTATGCATCATTGGTGTTCCTAGTTTTAAGGCTATACCTCCAATAACTAAAAATAATACCCCTTTATATAGGAAGTGAGTAATAGTATAAAATAATCCAGCTGTCCATCCTAGGTGTGACATCATGGCAAGGCCAAAAACGATATATCCTAATTGACCTATACTGGACCAGGCTAATAGTCGTTTTGCACTTTCTTGAAAGGAAGCTGCAATATTTCCAATTAAAGCAGAAAGAGCACCTATCCATCCCAATGCAAATAGTACATTTTTAGCGTAAGTTGCTTCGGCTCCCATTCCTAATAGGACTAGGATTATGCCAAATACTCCAGCTTTCAGTAATATTGCTGATGCCATAAAGTGGATATCTGCAACCGCTTCTCCATGTGCTCCAGGTAACCATATATGCACCCCGAAAGAAGCTGTTTTAGTGAGAAATCCTAATAATATTAATGAATATGCTAAGGTAGGTAAAACAGTAATACCTGTTAACGCTTGTAAATCAATATTTCCAAAACTTGCAAAGGCTAAAGCAAATCCAAACATCATTGTGTAGGAGCCACCTAGAGAAAACATTAGGTAGCTATATCCATGAGGGCGAGATTTTTTTCCTCGAATAAGTAAGAAATATGAACCAATTGTCATTATTTCCCAACCATATAATATTTCGAATAAATTAGTTGCAGTAATTAGCATAGCTAAACCAGCGAACATTGATAAAGCCATTGGATAAAATCCTAATCTTCGTCCTTTTTTGTAATAGTATCCAGAGAAAAGGGTTATTACAGCTCCTCCAAGGAAAATTCCAAGGAAAACCTGTCGTAACAAATCGCCTTCAACACTTGGATATAAAAATAGGATATATGTAATTACTCCTGCTATTGAGATAGTATTTTTTGCCCATGCTGGTAAAAATTCTAATGTAGCAATAAGCACGATAAATAATAATGGAATATAATTTATGGCATTAGCTGCTTCGGTGAAAGTCCCTACTAAATATCCGAAAGCATAAAGTGCAAGGCCAAATATAGTTATTGGAATAATTTTATTTAAACTGATTTTAAAGTTCGGTAATTCAACATTATCAAGTTTAAGAGCATTGCTAAACCATCGTAATAAGTATATACCTTCAATAAAGGAACCTGCGAGAATTAGTGTCATCCAAGCATATTTTTCAGCAGTGGCTAATTGCATAATTAGTTCCCATTTACCAAAAAATCCAGGAAAAGGAGGGAAGCCTAATAATGCAAAAATGAAAGTGCCAAAAAGGACCATTAATATTGGCTTTTTACGAAGATTTGACCAGTTATTAATGTTTTTTTCTTTGACAATTCCTAATATCCAAAACAATCCGGCTTTAGCCAAATAATGACTGATAAGAATAGAGAAAGCAATAAAAGTTAATTTATTTCCTAAATATGGTGATAATCCAATAATTGTAACTAATAATCCCATTTGCCCAATGGATGAATAACCAAGTATTCTACCGGCATGAGATTGTTTAAGACCCATCAGGTTTGAAGCAATAAAAGTGATTCCTCCGAGTACTGCAATTATTTGCATGCCAGTTTCACCACCGAGGGGAGCCAGTTTGTAAAGTACAAAAATGGAAGCCGTAGCTGATGCGGCACTTAATAGTGAACCAACAACGGGATGTGTTGCTTGATACATATCCAGTCCCCAACCATTGGCGGGGAAAGGTTTGAGTTCTAGAATCACCGGCATTAGGATTAGAAAAATGGCTGTAGCCCCTGCTTTTATGCCTGTGAGATTGGCTGCCAGCAGATCATTAATGTAAAGGGAGTCACCATAACTATATGTAAGAATGATGCCCAATAGTAAAAATGCTGATATTATTGCTGTGGCAATCAGGTATTTGAACCCAGCCTGTACGGCTTTCTTTTCCTGTGTAACGAGTGCCATCCCTGCCATCGCAATGCTTGAAATTTCAAGAAAAACAAACAGGTTGAATATATCGCGGGTCATTACAATGACATTTAATCCCATGATGAGCAGCAGATAGGTAATCATTAGGTGGATGCCATATTTTTTAAGTTGATCGGCAAAATAAACCGCCCCCAGAAAACCAACAAGGTTAATCATTGTGGTAATAACCGCTTCGGGAAGCCCCATTTGCAGGCTGATGGAGAATGGTGGTTTTAATCCTGCTGTAAACACTTCGGTGCTGCTTTGACCGTTAAAGATAAAGCCAATCAACCACTGAGCGGAAATAAGACCTATTGCCGCTAGCGCTGCATAGAATAATCCAGTGGCAATTCCGGCACTTTTTTTACCGAAAAAACCAAGGCTAAAAGCGATGCCCAGTGCTATTGCTACAATATAAATAGGAGTTACCATTTTAAATCTTTAAAGTTTGAAACATTCAGTGAATTCTTGTCTTTTGCCATACGTACAACAAAAGTGAGCATTAATGCAGTAACGCCAAGTCCGATGACAATGGCAGTAAGTACTAAAGCCTGTGGAATAGGATCCACAACTTGTTCTGCTGCATTGGTAACAGTTTCATCAATGATAGGAGCTGTTCGGTTTTTTAAGTAACCTAAACTTATCATAAGGATATGAATCCCAGCATCCATTAAAGTAAAACTAATTACAATCTTGATGAGATTAGTTTGGGTAATTAGCCCCCATAATCCTAAAAGGATGAGCAGGCTTCCAATAACGAGTGTAATGTGTTCTAGTGCTATCATTCAGCGTCAGTTTTAGGTGTTTGTTTAAGGTTCGTTACAATGCTGGATAATTCAGCTCCGACTTTCATTCCAACGAAGATGTAAATAATTGGAATGATTCCGGCGCTTATTAAATCACCAACACTTCCAACAGGAATAATTCTGTTGTCCAGAAATCCTCCTGCCAATACAATTCCAAGTATTCCAATTAGGATAAATGCAAAACCTGAAATTGATTCTGTAATTCGGAAAATGGATTTATTCATTCCATCTTCTGGATTTGCAAGGTATGCAAGTATTAATGCCGAAGCAAGAATTGCACCTCCTTGAAAACCGCCTCCCGGAGTTAGATGTCCGTTGATAAAGACATACACTCCAAAAAGTATAATAATTGGCTCCATCAAACGTGAAGCTGTTTTTAAAATTTCACTAGAGTCTCTGACTTTAATTTTAGGACCTTTTCCACTGACAAGGAAAAATCCAAGGATACTGGCGGTAAGAAATAGTATGCTGACTTCACCTAAGGTGTCAAGTCCACGATAGGTGACAACCACAGCAGTAACAAGGTTTGCAGCTCCAATTTCTTCAAGGCCATCTTGAGCATAGTATGAAGATATCCGGTTGAGAGATTCTCCTGCTTCATAATTTGATAAGCTGATCCAGAACATGTATCCGATACCGGCAATCAATGCGAGGGATATGAGTTTCTTAATCATGTTGTTTACGGATTTTACTTAATGCATAAAAGAAAATAATTATACTTAATCCACTTCCGATAGCAGCTTCTGTCATTGCAACGTCAGGTGCTGAAAGTAATAAGAAGAGTATTGATGCCATTAATGATACTGCTCCAGCAGCAATAATGGCAATGCTGAGTTTTTTATGGTAAATTGCGATAATCGCAAAAACCAAAGCCAATATTCCAATGATAATGGCGATAATGATATTAAGATTCGCTTCCATGCTTAGCCTCCTCTTTTGATTGATTATAAGATTTGTACTTGTCTGAAACGGTGCGATCAGAAAGTTTAACTCCTGCTTTATGACTTGCTCTGGCAAGCACATGACTGGAAACGGGGTTGGTAATGATGATGAAAATTGCTAAAAGCAATAATTTTGTCCACCATGCAGGAATAATAAGAGCTATCCCTGTTAAACTCAAAAGCGTTCCCAATGTTGATGCTTTTGTTCCAGCTTGAATTCTGTTGTAAACATCTGGCATTCTAACTAATCCTAGCGATCCGAGAAAAATGAAAATCGAACCTGTCAGAAGAACAAATGCGCCAATAATTTGTAGTGTCTCCATAATTTTCTTGTTTAAACTGGCTTAAATGCCTCGTTCTAAGTATCTTGCTACGACTATTATCCCAATGAAACCTAACAATCCGTACACCAATGCAACATCTATATATATTGCGCGTCCAGAAATGAGTCCGATTAAAGCAATAAGTGCTAGTGAACTAATTGTGATAATATCAAAGGATACAACACGATCACTTACTGATGGGCCTTTAATAAAACGATAAAGGCTAAACAGCATTGCCAGACTAATAAATCCGGCTGATATTATTAATATCGTATTAATCATAAATTTTGCTTATTATGTTTTCAAATCGTTTTACAATTTTCTCTGTCGCTTCAGTTTTATCTGTCGATTTTACATCAATCCAGTGGATGAAAATGCTGTCGTCCACCATATCTATGGTAAGTGTTCCTGGCGTTAAAGTAATGGAATTAGTGAGAATCATTCTAGCCATGGGTGATTTTAAACGTGTCTTAACTTCTACAATACCAGGGTTAATTGGGAGTGAAGGGGTTAATACACGCTTAGCTACGTCTAGGTTAGAGCGGATTAGCTCAAATATAAAAACCACCAAATATACAAACGTGTAAACTAATGACAATGGATGGATTTTCATTCCATTAAAAACAGTACAACGTTTACAAAGCAACAGCGATAGTATAATTGAAACGACAGCTCCAGTAATGAGATAGTTTAGCTCAAAAGTGTTAGAGAGCAGTAACCAAACTATCATCAAGATGGTAAACGATACAATAAATGATTTTAGCTTCATACGCTTTAATTAAAAAAATAAAATAATTACGCAGCAAATATATACAAAGTATAATTGATACTTGTTAATTAATTAACGATAGATGATGCAAAAAGTTTAGACATCTGAAAAATAAATAAAATATATAAGAATAGCAAATCATAGATATATGTCATAAATATTTTTAACTTTGTGATTTTAAAACAATAAAAAATGAAAGAGCAGATTTTACATTATGAGGCAGGATGTTGTGAAAATCCATTTGAAGGGTATGATCAACTGTTCGAGGAAGCACTAAACGACAGTAAACAACGAAGTAAAGTTGGTTTTAAGCGTGGCGAAACATTGGTTAAGCAAGGCACGATGGTTAATTATATCATGTTTGTACAATCAGGATATGTAAAGCTTGAGTTAGAAACTGACACCGGTACCGTTTTATTAGATGTTGTTTCAAAAGGACAAATGATTTGTTTAAGTGGATTATTTGGAAATGATATCGCCAAGTATTCTATAATTGCTTTGACTGAAACTCAGGTTTGCGATATTTCTCGAAAACTTGTTGAGGATGCCGTATTAAATAATGGTGAATTTGCCTCACGAATTGTAAAAAACTTAAATAGTCAGAATGATTATTTATTTTATCGTATCAGCAGCTTAAATCAAAAACAAATGCATGGGCGAGTTGCTGACGTTTTATTATATTTGGCAGATAATGTGTTTAAATCGGATGAGTTCCCTATGATTCTTTCTCGTCGGGATTTGGGGAATTATTCTGGCATGGCGATGATGTCCGTTATTCGTACTATTCAGGCGATTAAGTCGGATGGTATCATTGAAGAGTCAAAATCTTTAATAAAGATTTTAAATAAAAGACGATTAATTCAGTTGAGTAGAAACGCATAATTGAAGATAATGGTCATAAAAAAATATGACATATGTCAATTTTATTTTATGGTTATGAAAAAGAGAAACTATATATTTGTTCCTCTTAAGAAAAACGCACAGGTATGGGTAAACCGATAAAAGTACGCCGAGGGCTGAATATCCCGTTAAAAGGCGAAGCTGAAAAGCAATTCATTGATGTGTCACCCGGCAAATTATATGCTTTAAAACCGACCGATTTTCATGGAATTCGTCCGAAAGTCGTTACAAAATCGGGTACTGAGGTTAAAGTCGGTACAACAATTTATTACGATAAATTTCAACCGGAAGTGCAATTTTGTTCTCCCGTAAGCGGTGTTGTTAAAGAATTGGTTCGCGGTGAAAAACGAAAATTGTTAGCAATCATTATTGAATCTGATGATAAGCAAACTCAGGAAACGCATGACATCCTTGATTATCAAACAGCAGAATCCGTTGATTTGATAAAAACTATATTGCAAACCGGCTTTTGGCCGATGATTACGCAACGACCTTATGGTGTCATTGCCGATCCGAATATGAAACCAGATTTTGTGTTTGTTTCAACATTTGACACGGCACCATTAGCTTCTGATTATGCTTTCGTTCTCGAAGATATGCAGGAGGAGTTAAAAGCAGGAATGGAGGTTTTACATAAGATTTCAGGACAAGAAATTCATCTTGGATTGAATGCAAAAGCTGATAACACATTGTTTGAAAAGCTTCCGCACACAATTTCTAACACCTTCGAAGGTCCGCATCCCGCAGGAAATGTTGGAACACAAATTAATGCTGTACGTCCTATCAATAAAGGTGAAATTTATTGGACAGTAAATATCCAAAACATTGCTATGATTGGTCGTTTGTTCTTGAAAAAATCAATCGATTTCTCAAGAAGAGTTTCATTTGTTGGTTCTGAATTACCCCAAACAGGATATTTGCAAGTATTGCCCGGACAATCTGTAAAAGAAATTATTGACGTAAAACTTACACAGGATAATGTTCGTGTGATATCAGGAAATCCGTTGACAGGGAAAGGCATTGAAAAAGAAGGCTATTTATCTTATCAGGAAAATCAAATTACCATATTACCTGAAGGTGATTATTATGAGTTTTTTGGTTGGCTGATGCCAGGATTAAAAAAATTCTCGCTTTCAAGAACTTATTTATCATGGTTAATGCCCGGTAGAAAATATCGCTTAGATACAAATTATCACGGTGGTGAGCGTGCTTACGTTGTAACCGGAGAATATGAAAAAGTTTGTCCTTTAGATATTTATCCTCAGCAATTAATAAAAGCCTGCATAACTGAAGATATTGATAAAATGGAGCAGTTAGGCATTTATGAGGTAATTGAAGAAGATATGGCTTTGTGTGAATTTATTTGTACATCGAAAGTAGAAGTACAGTCTATTTTACGCAATTCGCTAGATATGTTACGAAAAGAAATGAGTTAATATTGAAAATTTGAAACAATGAATAAGCTCAGACGAACAGTTGATAAAATCAAACCGCATTTTTCAAAAGGAGGGAAATTCGCAAAACTTGAATCTACCTTTGGAGCGTTTGAAACCATGTTATTTGTTCCTAATCATACCACAAAAAGTGGGGCACATATACGTGATGCAATGGATATGAAACGAATCATGCTGGTGGTAATTATTGCTCTGGTTCCCAGTTTATTATTTGGAATTTATAACACTGGATACCAACATTTTCTTGCAATTGGTGAACCCATTGATTTTTGGCCGGTAATTTGGTATGGGTTGTTAAAAGTTGTCCCAATTATTGTTGTAAGTTATGTTGTCGGTTTGGCAATTGAATTTGCATTTGCTCAAATTCGGGGACACGAAGTCAATGAAGGATTTTTAGTTTCCGGATTTTTAATTCCGCTTATTATGCCAGCTGATGTCCCTTTATGGATGGTCGCTGTCGCAACTGCTTTTGCCGTGATTATCGGTAAAGAAGTATTTGGCGGAACCGGTATGAATATCTTAAACCCAGCACTTACCGCACGTGCTTTCCTCTTTTTTGCATATCCTGCATGGATGTCAGGAGACAAAGTATGGGTCGGTGGCATGGTTGACGGTGAAACGCTCGATGCATTTAGTGGAGCAACTCCTCTTGGACAAGCTGCTGCTGGAAATACAAGTTTTTCGCTCGGAAACGGTGCAGGTGTCGATACCATGGATATGATTATCGGAACTATTCCCGGCTCGATAGGTGAAACATCTAAAATTGCTATTCTTCTTGGAGCTGCAATTCTTTTGATAACCCGTGTTGGTAGTCTTAGGATTATGTTATCCATGTTAGCCGGAGGCGCTACAATGGGCTTGATTTTAAATGCCTTTGCAGTAAATCCATTCATGGAAATTCCATGGTGGGAGCATTTCTTAATTGGGTCTTTCCTTTTCGGAATGGTGTTTATGGCAACCGATCCTGTTACTGCATCGCAAACAGCAAAAGGGAAAATTATTTACGGATTCCTTATTGGATTTCTGGCAATATTAATTCGAGTGCTTAATCCGGCTTATCCTGAAGGCACCATGCTGGCAATCCTTCTGATGAACGTGTTTGCGCCACTGATTGATTACTATGTGGTGCAGGGGAATATTAAAAAGCGTATGAAACGATTAAAAACCACATAGTCATGGATAAAAACAGTAATACATACATATTTATTTATGCCGTCCTAATGGTGGTTATTGTTGCTGCAATGCTTTCAATTGTCGCAACAAAATTAAAACCATTTCAGGATTTTAATGAGGAAGTCCAGAAAAAACAGGATATCCTGAAAGCAATTCAAGTTGATAGTAATGCAGAAACCGCTGTGGATTTATACGATAAATATATTGTTGAATCTCGTGTTGTAAATTCGGATGGTGATTTGCTTGAAGGACAAAATGCTTTTAAAGTGGACTTGAAAAAAGAGATTTCAAAGTCAGTTGAAGATCGTAGTTTGCCCATTTTTGTCAGTGCGAATGATGATGGGAGTACAAAATTTATTATTCCACTGCAAGGCAAAGGTCTTTGGGGACCGATTTGGGGATACATTTCATTGAATGATGATATGAAAACCATTTACGGTGCCAGTTTTGATCATAAGTCTGAAACACCGGGGCTTGGAGCTGAAATAAATACTGAAAAATTTCAGAAGCAATTTCTTGGTAAAAAAATTCTAGATGAAAATCAGGAATTTGTTTCAGTGAAAGTTGTGAAAGGTGGTGTAGAAGATGATAATCCACATGCTGTTGATGCAATCTCCGGTGGTACAATTACTTCGGATGCTTTAGACGACATGATGTACGATTGTCTGAAACCTTATATGAATTATTTTGAACGTATATTAAAACAAGGAGGAGAATAATCATGAAAGAACGTGAACCTTTGTTTTCTAGAAAGAATATGCGCTTGCTGTCGGAGCCTATCAATAAAAATAATCCGATTACAGTGCAAGTGCTTGGAATTTGTTCGGCATTAGCTGTAACAGTTCAGTTGAAACCCTCAATTGTTATGGCATTGAGTGTTATGTTTGTAATGGCATTTAGTAACCTGATTATTTCTCTTTTGAGAAATACTATTCCGTCGCGAATCCGAATTATTGTTCAGTTATTAGTAATTGCTACGCTGGTAATTTTTGTTGATCAGGTGTTGAAAGCTTTCCTTTTCGACGTGTCAAAACAGTTGTCCGTTTTTGTCGGATTGATTATTACAAACTGTATTATAATGGGACGGCTTGAGGCTTTTGCATTGGCAAATAAACCTTGGCCAAGTTTGCTTGATGGATTAGGAAATGCTGCCGGATATGGTGCTATCTTAGTCCTTGTTGGGTTCATTAGAGAGCTCTTCGGTAGCGGAACTGTGTTTGGATATCCAATTTTTGCCGAATTAGGTTTATTTAAAATAGGCTATGAAAATAATGGGCTTTTTATTCTTCCTCCAATGGCTCTGATTGTCGTCGGAGTAATTATTTGGGTGCAAAGAAGTCGTAATCGTGAACTCATTGAAGAAAATTAATTGCCATGGAAAATCTCGTTAATATATTTATAAAGTCAATATTTGTTGAGAACATGGTTTTTGCCTATTTCTTGGGCATGTGTTCTTACCTTGCTGTTTCTAAAACAGTAAAAACTTCAGTCGGATTAGGTCTCGCAGTTGTTTTTGTACTCGTTATTACCGTCCCGATGGATTATTTGATTGAAAATTATTTGCTCGCCGAAGGTGCACTTGTTTGGCTCAGCCCTGAATTGGCTGATGTTGATCTCGGATTTCTCCGATTTATTCTGTTTATTGCAGTAATTGCCGCTATGGTGCAGCTTGTGGAAATGATTATCGAGAAAGTTTCACCAACACTTTATGCAAATCTTGGGATATTTCTCCCACTGATTGCTGTAAATTGTGCTATCCTCGGTGGGTCATTGTTTATGGCAGAACGGGAGTATGCAAATATTGCTGAGGCAACAACCTATGGCTTCGGTTCCGGAATTGGCTGGTTTTTGGCGATTGTCGGGATTGCAGCTATCCGTGAGAAAATAAAATATTCAAATGTTCCCGCACCACTAAAAGGACTTGGTATTACCTTTATTATTACCGGACTTATGGGGCTTGCTTTTATGGGCTTTATGGGAATTGAACTTTAATTGATAACACATTGAATTATGATACTGTTAACTAGTCAAACAGGGGTAATCTTAGCAAGTATAGGTATTTTCCTATTAGTAGTTTTACTGCTAATTGTGATGCTATTATTTGCAAAGCGGAAACTAACACCGCAAGGAAAAGTCAATTTGACAATTAATGATGATAAAGTCATTGAAGTCAATCCCGGTGAAACCATTCTGACAACCCTTTCAAACAATGGAATTTTTCTGCCGTCTGCTTGTGGTGGAGGTGGTACCTGTGGAATGTGTAAATGTCAGGTGTTTGAAGGTGCCGGCGGTATTTTACCTACCGAAACAGGGTTTTTCTCTCGTAAAGAGCAGCAAAATTACTGGCGTCTTGGTTGTCAGGTGAAAATTCGTGAAGACATGAAAATCGGAGTTCCTGTTGAGGTGTTGGATATCAAAAAGTGGGAATGTGAAGTTATTTCCAATAAAAATGTTGCAACATTTATTAAGGAGTTTGTTGTAAAACTTCCTGAAGGGGAGGAGCTTAATTTTAAATCAGGTGGATACGTCCAAATTGATGTTCCAAAGATTACTGTCAATTTTAAAGACTTTGAAGTAGATAAAAAATTTCGTGAAGATTGGGATAAATTTACCATGTGGGATTTAACAATGAAAAATCCTGAACAAACCTATCGTGCATATTCTATGGCAAATCATCCTGCTGAAGGAAATATCATTAAATTGAATATCCGTATTGCGACACCTCCGTGGGATGCTAAGAAAAATAGCTTTAAAAATGTGAACCCTGGTGTTTGTTCTTCATATATTTTCTCTAGAAAACCGGGTGATAAAGTCATGATCTCAGGTCCTTACGGTGAGTTTTTTATTAAAGATACTGACGAAGAAATGGTTTATATTGGTGGTGGTGCAGGTATGGCGCCATTGCGTTCACATATTTTACATCTTTTAGAAACCGAAAAATCAGATCGTAAAATTTCGTATTGGTATGGTGCTCGCTCGAAACGTGAAGTTTTCTATGAAGAGAAATTCCGTGAGCTAGAAAAAGAATTTCCTAACTTTTCGTTCCATATAGCGCTGTCTGAGCCAATGGAAGAAGACAATTGGGACGGATATACAGGATTTATTCACAATGTAGTGCTTGATGAATATTTGAGTAAAAAGGATGAACCGGAAGAAATAGAATATTATCTTTGTGGTCCACCGATGATGAACGATGCAGTATTTAAAATGCTCGACGAACTCGGAGTACCGGATGAAATGATTGATTTTGATGATTTTGGATAATATGAAACAGAAAATTTATAGTGCAGGGCTCATAATCGGAATGATTGTGAGCCTTTTTGCTTGTAAATCCGCTAAAATGGACTATTACAAGTATCAAGGATATATTCAGGGAACAACGTTTTCTGTAATTTATGAATACGATAAGGACATTGCGCCTGAAATTGATTCTTTACTGCAAACCTTTAATCAAAGTTTAAATAATTACGATTCCACCAGCCTTATTTCTCAGATAAATCGGAATGAAACAAAAACTACGGATTCGCTTTTTGAACAGATGTTTGAAGTAGCCGCAGAAGTTTGGGGACAAAGCGATGGACGTTTTGATATTACTGTTGCACCGCTTGCTAATGCCTGGGGTTTTGGTTATGAAACCGGAAACATGCCTGATTCTACAATGGTAGATTCACTGCTTGAGATTGTCGGTTTTGATAAATTAAAGCTGGATGATCACCAACTAAAGAAGCAAGATCCACGCATGGAAATTATTGGAAATGCCATTGCTCAGGGCTTGTCGGTTGATTATCTTGCCAAAAATTTAAGTGATTGGGGAATTGAAAATTATTTGGTTGAAATCGGAGGGGAGATTTATGCGCAAGGAATTAATCACCAAGGTAAGACTTGGCGAGTTGGAATCGATAAACCGATACAAGATTCTATGGCTGTTCATCATGAATCAATTACACAATTGCCTTTGTCGGGAAAAGCCATTGCCACATCCGGAAACTATCGCAAATATCATATGCAAAATGGAAAAGCGATGGGACATGCGCTAAATCCGAAAACAGGCTACTCTGAAAAAACTGATATTTTATCTGCCACGGTAATTTATGAAACCTGTGTATATGCTGATGCGTGGGCAACGGCATTTATGTTGATGAATGCAGAACAGGCCTTGAGCCTTTCTGAAACCATTCCTGAACTTGAGATAATGCTTATTATTGGTTCCAATCATCCTGAAAAAGATTATGAAATACTTTATTCATCAGGCTTCCTAGAAACAAAAAATGTAGAATAAATCGAATATATTAAATGTTGGTTTCATTTAATTGTATCAAATCCATGAAAGTTGCAAACTTTTTGTGGTATTTCTTGTTTCAAGTAAAAGAAGTTAATAGCGTGGATGAACAAGAAAAACATATCAATTTAAAAATGGAGAATATTCCGAAGGTTTTGCAGTATATTGATTATCTTTCAGATATCGAAGAGGACGATTATATCCATTACGACAAGGAACATGAATTTGAATATACCCCCCAGTTTTATGGATTTATACAAGCTTTATTTGATACCGGATTGGTTGAAAACTATGATAAATTGGTAGAACATATTTCTTTGGGTTCTGATAATGAACATGAACGCTGTGAACTTTTCTCGCAATGGATGAAAACAATGAATCAAACCATAAGTCGTCCTTGTGAAATGCGGGAAACCGATATTCATTTTATCCGCCGTGCTTTTTTAACCATAATACGTATGGAAAAAATCTTTCCCGGCTCATGGGGAATTGATATTGAAACTGGAACTTGGCTACGATTATTACAACGGGTAAAAATACTGTATGAATCTGGGGAACTAGATTAAAAAAATGTGGATGCATTCCGAAAGCTTTCTGGAAGCGATGGATGCCTTCTCAAGGTCTCGTTGAGCAAAGGAATGCGCGATGGAAAGTCGAGGCTTTGAGTGAAGGACAGAGTACCGTTTGAAATTTGATTTTTATTAAATTGGAATTTATTTGTCATTTGGTATCCGCCAAAAGTCTGCTTGTCCGACTGTTGGCGGAGATTTTCTTTAGCTGCTGAATTAAACAGAAAAAAGTAGGGATGCGATTAATCGCATCCCTACTTTGCTGTTTTTATATACTATTTTGCGCTCTCATTTCGTTATCTTAAAAAGTTATACCAATGAAAAGAAATATCTGCGTTATTTTTGTGCTTTGCCTCGTGATTTTTACCTCATGTAATCGACACGAAACATATGATCCGGTAACTGTATACATTAGTTTTGTCAATTATACCGACATGGATTTCGATAGCCTTCAAATTGAGTATCATGGATTTCCATACTTTGGTAGTTATAAAATTTACAAAACAAACTATTTGAGTGGTTGGGATACAACACGGTACGTAACTTGCGACAGCATTGATGAAGGGTTTGAATTGATGCTGCATTCTGATAGTTTAGCATTTTATACAAGATGGGATTATCCAAGTGAATTCATTGATCCGGTAAACCCACAATTAAAGCATTTTAGTTACGGATATTACCATTATGGAATTTTTCCTGCTGATAGTTTAAATAGCGATATGCATATTGGGCTAGAATCTCATACAACGAATGCTATTTATTAGAAGTCTCCCTTAAACAATTCTTAAGCTTATTAGTTTAATTTAACATATGGGAGATGCTGAAAACCCGAAAGAGTAGGCAAAAAAAACAGATGATTAATATGAAAATGACATTGAAAATTTTTACAGCCTTACTGCTAGCAAGTTTTTTATTCGCTTGTAATAATCCTAAAGATGAATCGGATGAGAAGCAATCTGATGATAAAACAATCGTTGAAACAACCGTTGATAAAGCGGAAGCTCAGTATGCAGAGGTTGAGAAAAACTTTGAGGCATTTATTGCTGAAACCAAGTCGAGTATGTCCGAGCTTGAAAGTGAATTTGATGGCATGGGTGATGAAATTGATGAGGCAAAACAAAATCAAATGGTGAAATTAGAATCTCGCGTTGAGGAGCTCGATGCAAAATTGAAAGCCTTCGCAGCAGCTCGTGAAGCCGAAAAAGAAGTGTTTGAAGCTGACCTTGAAATAATGAAGGAAACGCTTAATAAAGAAATAGAAGCGCTGAAAGCAGAGTTGAAAAAAGAAGAATAAATCTACAAGTAAAACGAAACCCCAAAAACCGCTGTTTACCGCAGCGGTTTTTTTTATTCCCCCTAGGTTTTCACCCAGAACCAACAAATTACAGCCCAGCTCACACAAATTGCATTGTTCACCAACAAAACCCTTTGCATTTCAACAATTTTTATTGCTCGTATCTATATGGGGGGGGCAGTTCGTGTAAATTTGTAAAACCTTCATGAGAAATGTTTGTTATTTGCTGGGTTTTGGGGTATGTTTGGAGAGATAAATAGAGGGAATAGGTTTTTTAGAATATAAAAGCTATGAGAAATTTACTTTTAATTGTTTTATTTGTTGCGTTTTTAGCGCAAAGCTTTGCGCAGATTACTCCTCAATGGATGACTTCGTTTTATGTTGAAATATTTCCAAATCCGGCTTCGGACTTTATTAAAATCCAAAATGCAAGTAAATTAGAAGCAATATATGTATATAATCCACAGGGTGTATTAGTTTTGATGAATAACACAAATGCAAACTATACAAACTATGAACTTGATATTTCCTATCTCAATCCTGGTAATTATTATATCCTTGGCAGAGGAAGAAATGGGATTGTTTTTGCTGACGAAATTATTGTTTACTAATTTTAACACTATTAGTGTCCGTCCATAGAGTCAGACTCTAAATAAAAATTATTATCTTTGTGAAAGTGTGATTTTTATAAAGGCATTAATTAAAACCATGGAAATGAAAAATCAATTAATAATTATAGCAGCAGTTTTTGTGCTTTTTGTCGCGTGTAAAACCGAAAAAGAAACTGAAAAAATCAAATCTGCAACTGCAAATGAAGTAAGTATGGCCGATATTGCCGGAACTTATCATGGTGTTTTGCCTTGTGCTTCTTGCGCTGGAATAGATACTGAAATTCAATTGTCAAAAGATGGTTTATATCAAATTTATCAGGCTTATATTGATGAGGATAAAGAGTTTGCAACACACGGAACCTATGAGTACAATCAAAAGTACAATGTGATTCAATTACTTGGTGAGAATGAGGATCCTAAATATCATCAATATGCATTTAAAAATGATAGAATTGTGAAATTAAACGAACGTGGGAAACCAATTAAGGGGGAGCTTGCTGAAATGTATGAACTTAGAAAAGTTGCAAATATGGAATTATTGCTTGACAGATACTGGAAATTAACAATGATTAATGGAAAATCAATTGATGCTAAACATTTACCACAAAAAGAAGCTTACCTTGTGTTTAATGATGATCAAAGAATTTCAGGAAATACCGGTTGTAATAGCTTGAGTGCTGATTATAAATTACCTGTCGATGGTAAAATAGAAATTTCCAAGATTATTACTACAAAAATGGCATGTGCTAAAATTGATTATGAAGCCGACTTAATTCTTGCTCTCAAAGCAGCAACATCCTATCGAATTACAGACAGCGTGTTATTAATCTTTAACGAGGAACAAAATCAACGATTGAAATATGTTGAGGCCGAAAAGCCAAGCGGATTTTAATTGATTATTTTTTTCGTAATTATTCCGGAATCATGTTCAATTATTAAAAAATACAATCCACTGTTAAGTTCTGAACGCTGTATTTCTATTTTTGATTTTTGATTAGATATGCTTGAAATTGCATCAATCTGTAAAACGCTTTGCCCCGTAGTTGCAATCACTGACACATTTTTAATCGCATTTGAGCTTAAATCAATATCACAAATAATCCGATCAGTTGTGTAGCGGATGCTTGCATTTGCCTGTGTTTCGGTTTGCAAAGCATTTGGACTCTCTATTTTTATCCATATTGGGTTTGTGTAGGCATTGAAATTATCACCTGTTTGTTTGTAAATATCAGATAAGTCTCCATACAGTTTTTGTGTTTGTAAATGTGCTCTAAGATAAAACCATGAGTTTAATGGGATGTCGTTTCCAAACACATCATCCAACATGCTTTCTAAATTCATTGTTATTTCTTCATTCTCTGTCGGTATCCCTGTTGATGTTTCTACCAGCGCACCTGCTCCGGCATACATTAATGAGGAGAAGATGTCTCCAAATTCCTCACTACTTGTCATTTTAATCTGAATTTCGCTGCTGTTTAGTGAGCCTTCCGGGATAACAATTTCTGACCCGATAATGGCTTCATTTTCACCATCATTAATAGTGAAACTAATGATTGGACCATCAGATAAAATGGTATTTCCTTGGGCAAGGGCTTTTAATACATTTTCGCCACGCGCTCCCATGCCATTTGGGCAATAGGCTAATGTCGATAAGCGTCCTAATGCATTCAATTGAACATCTCCACTTGTTCCGATTATCATGTCGGTATTCGAGTAATTAAATGAGCCATGTGCATCGCTACCGGCACAAATATATGGGTTCCAGTTTTGAATGGCATTGTTTGCGTTTTTTGCTTGTATTCCTGTTCTTAATAAGTTGCGATAAATGTGTAAACCCTGCCAAAATCTGTTTTTTAAATTCAAATCCTCTTCAATCTCTAAACTTTCAAACTCAGATTTTCCAGAATCTCCTGTCACATTCCACGCATCATAAAAGTTGTCACTATCGCTTGTGACAAGCCGATTGTCTAAATTCCATATTTGAAATCCATACAAGCCGGGTTTTAAAAAATAGTTTGGATCGTCTGATAAACAATCCGATGCTAAATCTGTGTCGTTACAAATAACATTTCCTGCAACATTATATGGATCACCATTTATGGGGAAATCATCTCTGCCGATATTCCAAATGCCGCCACTTACTGCTGCCGAGACTTTATCTCCTTCTGCAAAAGGATGTGCTGCATAAACCATTCCGTCATTTTCATACACCGAATCTAGCAAATCATTAATGCTGATATCAGTACTACTTGCATCACCGCCACCATCACCATAGAAACCAAAACTGTCCAAACTGTTTTCTGTTGGGAAAGTTAAGGCATGTATGACTTTATTGTCGCTATTAGTAACTGACATCTCTACACCAGGAATAAAAATATATGAAGAGTCTTCAGCATTTAGCGAATTGACTTGCTGTTTCAATATATTCCAGTTTTCTTGCAGACTGTTTCCGTAATTGTCATAATCACAGGAGTGGTCGGTAAGAATTTGCCAGTCTAATCCAATATGTTGTCCCGCAAATTTTGTGGATTCTAGCGCTGAGCCTATTTCTGCAAGATTTTGAGTGAAAAGTGCATGTGTGTGTGTGTCTCCACGGTACCAGCCTGCTTGTTGAGGTTGTGATTCATTGTATCTGAAAACTCTGAGATAAGTTTCATCATCGCTTGACCAATCCAGATGAAAATGTACTTTAATGTCCACAATGTCATCGTATTGCGCTAAAACTTCTCCTGGAATTAAGAATGTAAAGTACCAAATATTTTGATTTATTTTAACATAGGTAGATTCTGCTGTGAAATTAATGCTATATTCTGATGATTTTGTGTATCCGCTTTCGTAAAAATCTTGAATGTCTAATGCTTCGTTATTCGGTGATCCATGAATTATCAATGATTCAAATTCCGTATAGGGTAAGGTGTCAAAAAGTAATTTATTCCCAAAATCGGTATCTTGAGCATTTTTAATATAAATGTCTATCCCGATTAAATCAACTGCAGCTCCCAATACATCTCCATCGTAAACCATGCAATACAAGGGTATTGGATTGATGTCTCCCAATTCATTGGTGAGTTGCATACGATATGGTGCATCTGCAAAAATATCTGCGGCAAGTGTATTCCCTTGTTTTTCCTGAGCATATCCAATCTGGACAATCAGTAAAATACATAGAAGTAATAAGTTGTGTGTTTTCATCGGCTTATTAACTTTTACACAAAGGTAAGATTAATTCAATATTGAGGATAATTTTTGAATTGAATTTTTGGCTCAATTTTGTGATTGTTCTTTTTTCTTAGTGGCTGTTAAAGAATAAGCTTAATATTTAAGCTTGTTCTTTTTACTTCGTTATAAAATTCTTAAATAAACTGTGGCTATTCGCTGATTTTATGCCTCGTTAAAAGCCAAAATAATACCACTTTAAAATGAAAATTTCCAGTATTATGCCGATGTAGAATCCGCCACATGGCGGATTCACTATCGGTATAATATCGCTTATTCTGTCAACCTTATTCCTTAATAACCACTTAAATATCTGATAAAATTTACCTTAAAAATTATTTTTTGTAAAAAAAATCACTTTTTTATTGCCAGACTTCTATTTTTATTTAATTTTATTCAAAATTAGAAATTATGGCAGAAAGTCAAAGCCAACATGTGAAAAAGGTATTTACCGAATATCTTGTAAAAACAAAACATCGGAAAACTCCCGAACGTTTTGCTATTTTAGAAGAAATTTATTCAAATTCCGGTCATTTTGATATTGAGACGCTCTATATCAACATGAAAAACAAAAACTATCGAGTAAGTCGTGCAACTTTGTATAATACAATTGACTTACTATTGGAGTCGCGATTGGTTATTAAGCATCAGTTTGGGCAAAACATATCCTCCTACGAAAAAGCCTATGACTGTAAGGAACACGACCATTTAATTTGCACAAAATGTGGAAAAGTAATTGAATTTTGTGATACTCGTGTCAATGAAATCCAATCAGAAATTAGTTTAAGAAATGATTTTGACGTTTCGTATCATTCTTTGTATTTTTACGGGCTGTGCTCAGACTGTAAAAAGAAATAACCCGGAGTATTCCGGATAATGAATGAAATGATATGATAAAAACAGATGTATTACTGGGTCTTCAATGGGGTGATGAAGGCAAGGGGAAAATTGTAGATGTATTAACCCCTAATTATCAAAACATTGCGCGTTTTCAAGGTGGTCCAAATGCAGGACATAGTCTTGAATTCAATGAAATAAAACATGTATTGCATATTATTCCAAGCGGAATTTTCCATCCTGACAAAATGAATGTGATTGGCAATGGAGTTGTAATTGACCCAATTACATTAAAAAAAGAAATAAAAGATGCTGAAAAACTTGGCGTTGATGCGACAAAGAATCTATTAATTTCGGATAAAGCAAGCTTAATTTTACCAACCCATCGCTTATTGGATGCCGCCTATGAAAATTGCAAAGGCGATAAAAAAATAGGAAGTACGCTCAAAGGAATTGGTCCATGTTATACTGATAAAACTGCCCGTTTAGGATTACGAGTAGGAGATATTCTGTTAACTGAATTCTCCGAGCGATTTGAAAAGCTTGTTGAACATCACAAAATTCTACTTCAAGGGTTCAATGGTGAAATGCCAACTGAAACAATGATAAATGAATGGATGGATGCTGTGAATTATCTAAGCAAGCTTAAAATTCGGAATACTGAATACTATATTCAAAGCGAATTAAGTGCCGACCGCACAGTACTTGCAGAAGGCGCTCAAGGTTCAATGCTTGATATCGACTACGGCTCTTACCCTTTCGTTACAAGCTCAAACACAGTTTGTGCAGGTGTTTCAACAGGACTTGGAATTTCTCCACATAAGGTTGGAGAAGTGTATGGGATTTTCAAAGCGTACTGTACGCGCGTTGGCAGTGGTCCATTTCCAACAGAATTGTTTGACGATGATGGACAAAAATTAAGAGACCAAGGACATGAATACGGTTCAACAACTGGGCGTCCAAGACGATGCGGATGGTTAGATATGGTTGCACTAAAATATAGCATTATGCTTAACGGTGTCACAAAATTAATCATGACAAAAGCAGATGTTTTAGACGGTTTTGATACAATTAAGATAGCAACTGCATATCAGGTCAACAATTTGGAAACCACAGAAATACCTTACAAACTTGAGGAAGCAAAGCCAATTTACACTGAATTGGAAGGCTGGAATTGTCCTTTGGATACAATGAAATCAAAAGACGAATTTCCTAAAGTATTTTGGGAGTATATTGCCTTTATTGAAAAGGAAACAGGAGTACCTGTGAGCATTGTTTCTATTGGTCCGGACAGAAATCAAACCATTCATATTTAAACCTTAAGTGGGATTTTTAAAAGTGTTGTAATAAAATGAGGAAATACAAAATTGCTATTACACAAGTTTGTTTGTTAATAATTGCGATATTTTTCAGCAATATTACAGAAGCGCAGATTGAAGTTGGATTGCTACATGATGACGGAAACAAAGAAAACCTGTCCCAGACATACATTTTACGACTTAAAAATAGTCGCTGCGAGGTAATTGTCCCACAAAATATGGAAAAATTGGTTGAAGATGCTTTTAAAAACCACTGGACAATGACAGACTGTACGATTTATACAGATTCAGAGCGAAGTACAGAGCCAAATGATTCTATCAGCATTTTCACACTTTGTGTTGAACCTGGACCAACAGCACAAACTCCAAAAATTAGTTTTAAATTGCTCATAAAAGATTTCAATGGAGAAACCGTTAGGATTGCAGAAATCATACTTTTCCCTGATGCTGAGCTAATTGCCGGAATACAAAGCATAAACAGTCCTGATGCACAACGTCATGAATTATTTAAGCATGGCAAATTTTACAATGCGGAAAATAAATTTTTATTACACAACATTCGAGGTATTAATAATCAGCTTAATAAAGGAAAATCCGTTTGGTTTGATGATGATTTCAGCAGCCAAGCGCATATTGGGATGTTAAAGAGTCAGACATTGATGATTCCCGAATATTGTTTCTTACGTAGAAATATGCTTAACGGGAAAGATGAAGTTTACGAAGAAAAAAAGCTCATGAAACAATTTCCATATCAATGGGAAAAAGCAGAAAATAGTGAGGCGCGCTTCGTATTTCTTTACGCGCAATCAGGGGCAGCAATTTATGTTAGCATTTTTGATACGATCAGCGGACAGCTCATTTACCAAACGAAGTCATCAAATAAATATAAATTAAGATCAAAAGATTTTAAAATACTTTCAGAAAAAATTGGATAATAAGCATTGTGATTTTCACAAAAAATATTATCTTAGAACAATAAAAAATTAGATTATGGAAATTACAGGTAAAGTAATACAACTCAATGAGCCACTGACAGGAACATCTGCTCGTGGAGAGTGGAAAAAGCAGGAACTTATCATTGAAACTGAAGATCAATATCCAAAACAAGTATGTTTACTCAACTGGAATGACAAAGTGGATGTAAGCAGCTTGAAACCGGGACAAAAAATTACTGCCGGTATTAATATTGAAAGTCGCGAGTATAATAATCGTTGGTTTACGGATGTGAAAATTTGGAAACTTGACACAGATAATAACGAAGCACCTGCAAGCCCATCAACAGGAACAATGCCACCAAATGAAGTCCCGGATGAAAATGATCCGTTCGGTGGTTCTGCTGATGAAGAAGACGACGGGTTACCATTTTAGTATAGTGACTGTCAATATAGTCGAGTGTCTGATTCATAAAGTTGTAATTCAAGGTGTTATACTGCGAAGTATTGCGCTATACTGAGTTTAATCGAAGTGAGCCCAGAATTACCTGTTCGACTACCGGCGAAAGTCCGGGACAGGCTTTGCCGAAGTCCTTGCGAAAATTTCAAACCGCAGTATCCGCCAGCCGGCGGATTCGAGGATTTGAAATTTGAGTAACAACGCAGCTATCGGACATTATGGACAAACACTAGCATAAACAAGGTTTTCGATCCAATCACCACTGATTTTACAATTACCCTTAATTAGTAAACATATCTTTAATTCCTGTGTTCCTTTAAAAACGGAATAAAAAATATATTATATGAATACATTAATTTTATACGCCAATTATAAATCTTCCAGCTTTAATTCTGCAATACGGGACACTCTCGGTGACACTTTAAATAAAAACGGACACGAAGTTGTCATTCGGGATTTATACAATATCCACTTTAATCCAGTACTCAGCCGTAAAGATTTGGAAAGTATTGATGAGGATATTTATCCTATTGAAATCACTGAAGAACAGAAGTTCATAAAACGTGCTGATATGATTTTTCTGGTTTACCCAATTTGGTGGTCAGGAATGCCGGCGATTTTAAAAGGATATATTGAACGGGTTTTTCTTGAAGGCTTTGCATTTAAAACTCAGAACGGGAAAGCAATACCTTTGCTCAGCGATAAAAAAGTAATGATTCTCAACACATTAGGAGCAAAAGGATTTTTTAATACCGTCGAAAAAATTGATGCTTTAAATTTTATTACCGAAGAATGCATTTTTGAGTATTGCGGTATGAAAGTCACTGAACATAAATATTTTGAAGGTGTTAAATCTGTTGATGAGAAAACTCGACAAGGGTATTTAGACACAGTAAAAGAAATTGCAGAACAATTGTAAACTATTCACAGTTGACTGTGGATAAATTGTGTTTTTCATAATAAAAAAAACAAGTATCTTTATTGCGATAAATTATTGAGAATTATGCGCCATTTTCTACAAAATATTTGGAGACAGATTCGCCCCTTTGTAAGGAATCGGTACATATTGAGTTTTTTTATTTTTGCTATTTGGATTAGTTTCTTTGACACCTACCATTTAATTGACCGAATTAAAAGTGTTAATACCTTACATGAATTAGAAACCGAGCGAGATTTCTTTAAGGAAGAAATCATAAAATATCGAAGACAAATCTACGAATTAGATCATGACAAGGAAAGCTTAGAAAAATTTGCCCGCGAACAACATCTGATGAAAAAAGAAAATGAAGATGTTTATATTATTTTGGATGCAGAATAAATTTTTCTGATGAAATACCTAGAAATCTCCGATTCCATAAATGCTACCGTCAGGATTTTTTTCAGGCTGCCAGGTTCTCACATGAATAACAGGTTCGGTGGTATCATTCATATCAATTAAGAGAAATAAATATCCGCTATCACCGTAATTTGATGAAAAATAATCCTGCTGTATTTGAATTCCGTAAATTTCGCCGCCTTTACCCGATTTGCGAATCTCATTGTCATTAAATTTAATATTGATGTAATCCTTGCTCTTAAACGAATACGACAGATGCTTTAAATACTCGTTTTTATCATAACGATTATAATGGACAATGGGATTTTCATAATAATTTTGTTCAGGATTTTTCTTTGGTTTTGTCATCCATCCTGTGATAATCAGCGCATCGTCAGAGAAAACACTTTCAATATAATCTAAACGCTTTAGTGCGAAAGCCGTTTTGTAATGCTCCATAAAATCAATTAAATGTAATCTTACTGGCTCTTTCCATGCATCTTGTCCCAAAATATCCGATACTGCATTTTGACTTAATCCGAAAGTAATATCTTGAATTTTTTGTTTCTGATTAAACGTAAATACAACATCTTCAACAAAAGCACGAGTGTTATTTGAAAATGCAAACTTCATTTTAACAGAGCGAGCCACCACATTATCGCCAAATTGCATAAATTCCAAGTTGTCATTTGATAAAACTAATGCATTTCCATATTGCAGCAATTTGGTGAAAATCTCATATCCGTCATCGGTAAAGTATGTTTTTACCGACTCATAGGTGCTGCCGTCAACTGCCTGACATACAGCTCCTATTGCCTTTGCCAATGGCTCGGGATTTGATAAAACAGCATTCATTACAATTTCCTCAGTAGGGTGATTTGCTGTTTTCAAAACCGCTTGATCGACTTCTGAATTAATTTTCAAACGAGACGCAGGAAAAGGAATGGGATCCACTTCTTGCATAACATCCCGTAATTCGTTATCAATGGCTGCTTCTGCCTCAAAAAAGTATTCGGTTCGTATGTCAATGCTGCTGTTTTTATCAAAACTTGTGGGCAGCTCAATATATCCTAAACCATCTTTTGCTCCGATGATATTTGACCAATTTTGTCCGTTAAAATAGGAATAATCAAGGTTAGATACCGGTTTTCCGTTCCAAGTAATCTCTAAAAGTGCAAGTTTATAGGTCTCTCTATCTTCCATTTTTATTAAATTCATTCTGATACCTGCCAAAACTTGCTTAATTTGAAAAGGTAACCAAGTAGAAAGTAAATGCTCAGTCCCCTCAGCATCAGTCATTTTTATAGAGTTCCCATAAGGATGAGATTGCAATAATGTCAATGCCCAGTAATAATACCGGATGGCATCGGCAATTTGAAGATTTTCAAGAGCTTTATTGCCATTGTATGAAAAACCGAGTATTTTTTCTTTTCTGGCTTCAAATATTTTATGCAACTCACTACGTTTAATGTAACGAAATACATGGGCATCTGGCTCATTGGAAATAAGGATTTGTTCTGTATTTCGCAAACTGGCTTTGCTGTATGTATTAACCACCGATTTTACCTGCTCGCTGTAACTTTCTGCCGCTTCACTGTCTTCTGTTTTCAACATGGTAAAATTACTCTCAACTTCTGTTGATATTTGAGAAATAATCATTGACAATGCGGTATTATTGGCTTTTCTCAGTGTGCTTCCTTTCCCCTCACCCCAAATGTATGTATTTCGATTGGCTTTTATCTGATCAATGTTTTGACCAAATGTTGTAACTGTTAGCAATAAAAAACTAAGAATGATGTGTGTTTTTCTCATTGTTTTAATCGATTAATTGTAATACATAATTTAGAGTAATACTTCCAAAAATTATATCTAAACAAAGTTAGCATTTTCTATGGGGAAAGAAAATTTCGGACAAATCTGTAATTGGATTGCAAAATTGTCTGTAAATTTATTTCATTTCAAATCTGATATAATGAGTACGGTTGAATATAATGCAATTTTTCTGAACTTTTAACCAAACTTTTGTTAACGACATAAGCTTTACTGAATTGATATTTTTTTTCAAATTCAGAAATAGCTCTTATTTTTTTATGCTTTTTAAACGATTTAAATTTCGCTTCGATTGGAATCAGTTCACCTTTAATGGTTTTAAGGATAAAATCAATCTCCGTATTATCTTTTGTTCTGTAAAATTGTATGTTTTCAGGTTTATGTTTACCTATCAATTGCAAATATATATAATTTTCAAAAATCTGCCCATTGTCCACCCTAATATCAATGTCATTAAAACTGTTATAAACAATATTTCTAAGGCCAGTATCACAAAAATACAGTTTTTTCATTTTCGAGACTTCTTTTCGCAAATTTGATGAAAATGGGACAAGCAAATTGATAATAAACATTTGTTCTAGGATATTGATATATTCTTCACACTTACGATATGGTAATTGGATTGTATTTGCAATTTCATTAATATTAATCAAATTCCCTGTTTGTGAAGATAAAATTTTCAGCAACTTATTGAAAGCAATAAAATCTTTATTTTTAATAAATTCTTTTACATCTTTTAATAAATAGGTTTTATAAATATCATTCAATAATTCAATTTTCTCACTGTAATCTTTTGTTATTGCAATTTTCGGTAATCCGCCATAAGTAAGGTATTCTTTTAACAGTTGAGGTATGGGTTTAAACAATGTGTTGATATCATCTTGTATATCAGCCAATTGGAATTTTTCCCACAAATCAACATCCTGAAATTTTATGTATTCAGGAAAGCTCAACGCAAAAACATTAATAATGCGTATTCTGCCTGCAAGCGATTCTTCAACATTTTGCATAATTTGCAAACTGGAACTTCCACTGCAAAGAACCTTTAACTTTTTGTATTTATCCACAAGTAATTTAAGCGTTGTGGATATTTTTTCAATGTACTGGAACTCATCAATGACCAATAAGCCATCAATATCTTCATTCATATTTATCTTGAGGTAACGTTCTATTACCGAAAAACTTTCAAATATTTCTGCTGTTTCCGGATTTTGCCCATTTAACCATATATGGAACTTATCTTTGACATACATTTCCATTAATGTGGTTTTTCCGACTTGTCTAACGCCAATTAGGATAACAAGTGGATTGCTTTTAAACCCTTTTTGAATTTTTTCTGCATAAGATAAACGCTCAATCATAATTCGATAATTTTTACAATTATAACAAAATTATCGGATTACAACAAATTTAATTTGGATTTTAACACCTTAGGTTGTTGTTATTTCTTCCAGTTTTTAGGATTATTTCTGATATACTGTTTAATCCTCTGATATTCCTGTTCATTTCTGATAATTCGGTCATGAAATAGTGTTTGCCATGTAAATTCATATCCAGCCTGGTGAATCTCATAAGTAACTCTGCCTTTGTACCATCTGATGACTCTGGAAAGATTATCATATAACATTGGATTCTTTTTTCCTGCAAAACCACCAATCTTTGCAGTATTAGCAACAATATTATCTGCTGCTGTAGTAGTATCAATACTGTTAGATTTATCAATTTCAATAATTCCATGCACATGGTTTGGCATGACAATAAATTCATCCAGTTTTGCATAGGAAAATTTTTCTGGAATCTTTTCCCAATATTCATTGGCTAATTTACCAAGTGCAGAATAATGCATTGCTTCTGAAATAACTTCTCCAAAATATTCAACTTTATTTTTGGTGTTGATGGTTACAAAGTACTTGGCATTCCAGCCATAATCCCATGTTTGCAACCTGAGTCCTTTATCACTGAATCTTTTTTTATAAGATGATGACATATTCGATGGCTTAATTTGCTTACAAAATAAGAATAATTACAGAAACTTTAAAATGAGCCTTTTAGTTTTTTTGTGAATAGTGGTTTGTGGGCCTGTAGTTTAGTGGGGATTTGTTATAGTGTGGGGATCTGTTCTAGTGTGGATCTGTTATAGTGGGGATCTGTTATAGTGGGGATGCGATTAATCGCATCCCCACTGTCAGCAGCATCCCCACTGTCAGCAGCATCCCCACTGTCAGCAATATCCCCACTGTCAGCAATATCCCAACTGTCAGCAATATTTTTATATATTACACTACACAAACAAACAACACACTAAAAGTCAAAAAACTGCAAGTAAAAACAAAGCTAAAGCCAATTCGCATCTAAAATAAAAAAGCCTGCCACAGACTTTGCAGCAGGCTTAAAAAACACAGACATATCAGTCCTCAACAATAAATGATATTTTAGCATTCACTGCATAGGAAATAATTTTATTATTTTCAACATTTGCATTCATTTCCTTGATATACACTGACTTAATGTTCTTTACTGTTTTTGATGCTTATTCAACAGCTTTTTGTATTGCTTCGGTGGGGATGCGATTAATCGCATCCCCACCTTATTCACATGCTGCAATTACTTCAATTACTTTTACCATAATAAATTAAATTTTTAAGATT
>JAYEFQ010000070.1:0-3546 GCA_034658655.1 Bacteroidota bacterium | reverse complement strand
TTAATGGTAAAATCCAAGAAATAAAAATAACTGCCAGAGGTTACAGAAAATTTCAAAACTTTAGAAGTGCTATCCTATTTTTTCACGGGGGGTTAAATCTTTACCCATTAAAATGGTAGTAGAACCAATAATAAAAATTAATATTTTTCTGATTCTCCTGCAATACTTATTTGTAGATATTCACCTATCAAATAAATTTCTTTTAATTTGTTTGATTGTAACACTGCGTATTGTACTGTTTTAATAAGAGATAACGATTTGCCGGTAGAATTTTTTATTTACATCTTAGGGGTTGTCAATCATAGCACAACTTATAATTATACCATTGATTGCAAGCCGTTTTCTCTGGCATCCAAAAGTATTACCGCACGCAAAAAAATAAGCGACACAATTGCAAAATAGATATTTTTCCTTGTGGTGACACCCATTATAGGCATAAACAGCGGTGGAATTTCCATAAAAAGCCACCGCTAGATATATTTGAAAAATAATTTTATCCTCCCATCGTGCGAAATGAACCACCTCTAACAGTAATATCGTATGGCGTTACGCTCAATACGGGAATTGGTGAGTTGTTGAGCATTTGTTGCGCATAAGAGCCCATCAGCATGTTTGTCCAAGCTTTAATTTGTTCTGTCATAAAAACAATCAAATTTGCTTCTACAGTTTTTGCATATTCTATGGTAACATCGGTAATGTTGTCGCCAACAATTAAACTGCTTTTATATTTTACATCGCGCTCATCAAAGTATTTAGCAACTTGCTTAGCATACAAATTAAGGGTGTTATGAATACCTTCTCCGGTTGATGATGTAACTTTAAGAATATGCACTTCAGCATCAAAATGCTTAGCAATACTTGCAACCAACGGAACTTTCTCTCGTGTTTCCTTAGTGATGTCAATTGGCATAACAATGGTTTTTGGTTTGTTATGCCTTTGATTTACTCCAATGGATATTACAGGACGAATAGTTCCTTCAACAATTCGGTATGTGTTGCTACCAATAAAGAAATTGCTCCAACCGGATTCTCCGTGTGTGGTGCAAATCACGATAGAATCATCATAGGCCTCAACTTGTTCTGCAACCTCCTCAAAAACACGACCTTTTTTTATGATATAATTAAATTTGCAGTCCTTGTGGAATTTTTCTTTGTATTTTTTTTCAATTTCAGCGAACTGTTTCTTCGCATTTTCTTTTTCTTTTTTTTCGGTGATACCATGTGATGCTTTCTTCGTTTGCACAAATACCATTTGTACATCTGATTTGTATTTGTTGGCCCAAATACTTGCATAATCTAAAGCATAAAGCGATTCTTCGGAAAAGTCGATAGGTACGATAATTTTTTTCATATGCGATTTTTTAAAAAAAATAATTTGCTCCAAAATACTAATTTTGTTTCAATTATGCTAACTTTAACAAAAATTTGTCAGTGAAAAAAAAATATTATGCAATTGGTCTGATGTCAGGGACGTCTTTAGACGGTTTAGATATCGTGGCTTGCAGCTTTATAAAGCAAGATAATGGCTATTCATTTCATATAGAGGCAGCGGATTGTCTCACTTATTCCTCGCATTGGCAGGATAGGTTGAATACAGCTCATAAATTAAAATCCGAAGCCTTGAATACTTTGGATATAGCCTTTGGTAAATACTGCGGCAAAGTGGTTCATGGTTTTTTAATTGATCACCATATTTCATCGAGCCAGGTAGATTTAATTTCCTCACACGGACATACTATTTTTCATGATCCAGAACAAGGTATAACACGTCAAATTGGTGCTGGAAAAGAAATTGCAGATGAAACTGGGATTCCTGTAGTATATGATTTTCGAACGCAAGATGTTGAAATGGGAGGACAGGGAGCACCATTAGTTCCTATTGGTGACCATTTATTGTTTTCAGAATATAAGCAATGTCTGAATCTTGGTGGATTCTCAAATATTTCTTACCAAAAAGGCAGTAAACGTATTGCATTTGATATTTCTCCGGTAAACTTTGTGTTGAATTATCTGGCTGATCTTATGGATTATCAATATGATAGAGATGGAGAAATTGCTCGCAAAGGAAAATTTTTACCGGATTTATATGATGCGTTAGAGGCACTAGATTATTATCGTCAAAAACCACCGAAATCACTCGCTAGGGAATGGGTAGAAAAATCAATTTTCCCATTGTTTCAAGCTAATGATTATGCTGTTCCTGATTTGTTGCATACCTATATAATGCATGCATCAGAACGGATTGCATCTGTATTATCAGGAAAGGTTTTAGTAACTGGTGGAGGCGCAAAAAACAAATATTTAATTGAGCTATTAAATCAGAAATCGAATGCAGAATTGATAATCCCTGATGATGAAATTGTTGATTACAAAGAGTCACTTGTGTTTGCTTTGCTTGGCGTTTTACGTTTTGAAAATCGGATAAATGTGTTGGCATCGGTTACCGGGGCTTCAAAAGATCATTCTGCCGGAACAATAGTTAAACCATTAGACAAGTAGGAAGTGTAAGCCGTTGGTAGTAATCATTTTAACTTCAAAACGAGACTGAACTCTTAGATTCTTTTTTATTATCCCTATATTTGTAAGATGAATAAACTTGACAAACGTTTTGTTCAGAAGTTTTATGCCCGCGTGGGCGCTTGTATTCATGCGCATGACATGTTACAGGATGGTGATAAAGTATGCGTGGGTTTGTCCGGCGGAAAAGATAGTTTGGCATTGCTGAAAACCCTAGCTGGTCGTCGAAAGTTTTCAAAAATAAAGTATGATTTAATTGCTGTACATATTGATGTTCAGGAAGTTCCTTATAAGGTAGATAGTCAGTGGTTACAGCAATTTTGTGACGAACTGGAAGTACCTTTAATCGTTGAAAAAGTTTCTGTTGATTTCAACAAGACAGCAAAAGATGCAACTTGCTTTTATTGCTCATGGAATCGAAGAAAGCGTTTGTTTGAAATGACAAAGCAACTTGATGTAAATAAATTGGCATTAGGACATCATCGGGATGATGCGCTGGAAACTATGTTATTAAATATGATTTCGCATGGAACCTTATCCTCTATGCCGGGAAAACTAAGCATGTTTGAAGGTAGAATCCAGCTTATCAGACCAATGCTTGATTTAAATAGTGATGACACTCAGCGCTTTGCAGATATACATCAATTTCCATCTGAACGAAAGAAATGTCCTCACGAAAATTCAACCCGTCGTTTTGAAATGCGGGATTTATTGAATGATATACAGGCAAAATTTCCTGAAGCAAAAATTAATATGTATAAATCCTTATCTAATATTTATTTAGATTATATGCCGGCAGCCGATAAAGAAGCCGCTGTTATTCGGGATCCTAGATGTTATCCTACGTCGGATGATTTCTAAATATCGCTAGCATATACTATAAAAACCGATTTTTTTTCAAACAATTGTCCAAAGTAATTGTGAGTTATATAGATGCCTTTAAAGCAAAATACTGATTTTGTTTTGCACTTGTCAAATGACAAGCTGCTATTTCAATTGGTGATTTTTTGCAATCACTCTGAATTATTG
>JAYEFQ010000069.1:0-16532 GCA_034658655.1 Bacteroidota bacterium | reverse complement strand
AAAAATTGGCATTAATTGAACGCCCTACTATGCTTATGGAAAGAGCTGTTTTGCAGAAATTTCAAAACCCTCATGATTTTTTAAACGCTTGTATGGAAATGCGAAAAACGGTTGAAAAACATCACGGTCAATTTGTTTTTTTGTGGCATCCTGATAATTTTAATGTCCCAGAATGGACGATGTATAAATCAGTATATCCGAAACTATTGCAGAAATGAATTTCATTTATCTGATATATCTGTTTTCCGGAATGCTGAAAAGTGTTTTGATGTACTATGGGATTAATTTGCCTGTTGATTTAACTGCTGTACTCGCTTTTATTTTGATTTTAGATGTTTTTTGGAATGTAATTGGTGCTATCTCTGGAAAAAAGATGTATTTACCCGCACTTGTCGCCTTGGGAAGCTTACTCTTGTTTTTTCTCTGGATGACAATCGGTTTATTTTATACGCCATCTGAAACTTATAGTAGTCAGAAGGTTATTTATTTCATCACAAATATTCTTGCTTTTGCCTATCCAATTTTTCATAAACGGATCAAGCTGGTGCAATTTTTAAGATATTTTGTATTTGCGGTCTTAGTTTTGAGTTTTTGGTATATGCCGATATTAATATATTATCTGAGACATCCTGAATTACAGGGTGTAGATAGCCCGATTCGGGATGTTGTAAGTATGTATCTCGGAGTTGGGTTGTTACAGGGTGTTTCCATTTTATTATTATTGCAAAATAAACACTTTTTTTCATTAATTCTCCGGATACTCTTATCTGTTTTCTTTTTTGCTTGCATTTTGCTTTCCGGTGCTCGTGCACCTGCTTTTTTTGTGTTTTTGATGTTGATTGTTTTTGCTAGTATTAAGCTAATCAATTACATGAAGTTTGGAAAAGTTTTTTATAAAGGACGTCTGCATCGGCTGATACTTATTGTATTTATTACCGGTATTTTAGGAATAGGGGTTGGGCTTGCATTTTCATCGCAATTGAGCGTTTTAGCACATCGCAGTTTCGTTCGCATTAGCTTGTTGTTCGATAACGAATATAAGGGCGAATCTGTTGACAAGCGCGTTGAGCAGATTGATTTTAGCCTTGAAATGATTTCACACTCCACTGAGAAGTTTTTTATCGGATATGGGATTGGTTCTTTTGGTGTGCTAGAATCAGGTGAGGATAGTAGGGCTTATCCGCATAATTTTGTTTTAGAGATTTTGTTTGAAATGGGCATAGTTGGTTTGTTTTTATTTCTGTTTTTTATTTTCGTTGTTTTTGTTAAACCGCATTTAGGTTACAAAAAAAATCTAATCCCTGCGTATATCTTTGTATTCTTTTTGCTTAATTATGCAAAGTCGTCATCAATTATTGATATGCGAATATTGTATGCATTTTTAAGTTTATATCTTATACAATCTCAATTGAAAATTACTGAATTGTCCGAAAATTATGACTCGTAATATAATTAAAATATGCCATCTTACTAGTGTTCATCCTCGATTTGATACTCGGATTTACTACAAGCAATTATTAAGTTTGAAAAAGCATTTTTCTGATGTTCATCTTGTTGTTGCCGATGGATTGGGTGACGAGTACACCGATGCAGGTGTTGAAATTCATGATGTAGGAGTCTCTAAAAATCGATTTTCACGTTATTTCAAAACGGCTAATGCTGTTTTTGAAAAAGCAATTGCATTGGATGCGGATATTTATCAGTTTCATGATCCTGAATTAAGCCGTATTGGGTTGAAACTTCAACAGAAAGGGAAACTTGTTGTTTATGATGTACATGAAGACCTTCCGCGACAAATATTAACAAAAGCTTATATCCCTAAATTTTTGCGTCCAATAATATCTCGTTTTTCCGAGCGAAAAGAAAATCGACATGCCAAACAATTTAATCAGATTATTACTGCAACAGATTTTATTCGGGATCGGTTTAAGTCCATTAATCAACAGGTGGTATCGATTAAAAATTATCCAATTCTGAAAACAATGCAAATCAATGCAAAATGGGAAAATAAAACACAAAGACTTTGCTATATTGGTGGTTTAACCAAGGTGCGTGGCATTTTTGAAATGGTTGAAATTATGCAATATGTGGATGCTGAATTACATCTCGTGGGGGCATTTGATGACGAGCGTTTTCGTCAAAAAGTTACGCAAAGTAAGGGCTGGTCAAAAGTAATTGAGCATGGTTATTTAGATCGTGGTAAAGTGAATCATATTCTTGAGGATTCTAAAATTGGATTTGTTTTATTGCATCCTACAAAGAATTATGTGGATGCACTCCCCGTTAAGATGTTTGAATACATGGCTGCCGGTATTCCTTTTGTTGTAACTGATGTTCCATTATGGCGGCAAATTGTGGATGAAAACCAATGTGCTGTTTGTGTTGATCCTTTTAATGCTGAGGCTGTTGCTGATGTTATTAATACACTTTTGGCCGATGAACAAAAAGCTAAAGCAATGGGTGAAAACGGAAGGTTAGCAGTTGAAACAAAATATAATTGGGAGCAAGAATCAAATAATTACTTACAGGTTTATCAAAATTTAATTGCAAAATTCCTTTAATTTACGTTTTCTCTGCCTGATACCACTTAAAAAAAGCTTCCAATCCTTTATGCAGATTTGTTTTTGGATTGTAATCAAGTAATTGTTTCGCTTTGCTGCAATCAGACCAAGTGCCGAAAGATTCTTCTTTAAGTAAGGGGATGTGACGGTATTTTCCCTGTTTTCCAATAACACCTTCTAGTTCTGAAAGCATTTCGCTGAGAGTTACTTTTTTTTCGTATCCTAGATTGAAAACATTAAAGCCGGGTTTTGTGTAGTTCATGCTTGCAATTGCACCGGCAACAATATCTCCAACGTAGGTATAGTCTCGATACGATTTTCCACTGCCATATAAATCAATGGGTTCATTATTCAGAATTTTTCTTGTGAAACGATGCATTGCTAAATCGGGGCGCATTCTTGGTCCGAAAACTGAAAAAAAGCGTAACGCGATGAATTGGTTTTGATTTTTCGAGGCAAATTTTTGCCCGAGTTGTTCACATTCTAATTTGTTTTGAGCATAAGGACTTAGCGGGTTTAATTCAGTTAAATCCTCATGCCAGGGTTGTTCTGGATGATTGCCATAAACAGAGCTTGAGGATGCCATGATGATTTGCTTAATATTATTTTTTTCTGCAAATTTAAACAGGGCAATGCTGCTTTCAATATTGTTTTCACGATAAATATCTGATAATTCAATGGATTTTCTAACACCTGCTTTGGATGCCAAATGAAAAATGCTGTCAATTTTGCAATTTAATGCGCTAATCGAGCTTATCTGCCGTAAATTTTCATAAAAAACTTGAACATTCGGATTTTCAATGATTTTCTGAATGTTATTTTGCTTAATGGCAGGATTGTAAAAATTATCAAAATTATCAATGATGCTAATTTTACACTTTGCATTTAAAAGTGCTTCAGCAAGATGACTTCCGATAAATCCGGCACCTCCTGTTATTAGCACATGCTTTTCTGCTTCAATCATTTTACTTAAGATTCTTATAATACCATCCGATTGCTTCTTTTAAGCCTTGATGTACATTGTATTCCGGTTGATATCCAAGCAATATTTTTGCTTTATCGATGGATGCAAGCGAATGTTTGATGTCTCCAACCCGATTTTCGCCGTAAGTTGGCTTAATATTTCCAACCTTATCATCAAAAACGGACAATTCATTAATTAATTCCTGTGTTAAATCATTGAGACTGATATTATCTCCGCATGCCACATTAAAAACTTGATTTAGTGCTTTGGGATTTTCAGTAGTTGCTGCACGTACATTTGCCTGAATAACATTTTGAATGTATGTGAAATCACGGCTTTGTGATCCATCGCCATGAATTACTGGTGATTCATAATTCAGTAATAAGCTAATGAACTTCGGAATTACGGCAGCATAGGCTCCATCAGGCGTTTGACGTTTGCCGAATACATTGAAATAGCGCAACCCAATGGTGTCAATGCCATAAAGCGAATTGAAAATATCAGCGTAAAGCTCATTTACATATTTTGTAATGGCATATGGCGAGAGGGGCTTTCCGATCCGATCTTCTTTTTTCGGCAATGTCTCATTATCACCGTAAGTACTTGAGCTGGCAGCATAAACGAAGCGCTTAACTTTCTGCTCTTTTGCTGCGGTAATCATGTTTACAAAACCACCGATATTCACATCATTGGTGCGTTGCGGATTATTAATTGACCTTGGGACTGAACCAAGTGCTGCTTGATGAAAGATAATATCAATATCCTTACAGGCTGCGAAACAGGTTTCCGAATTACAAATATCACCCTTAATAAATGTGAAATTAGGATTTTGTTCGTATGCTTTAAGGTTGTTAATATTTCCAGTTGAAAGATCATCGAGGCAGGTAACATTGTTTTGTTGGCTAAGTAGATAGTCAATCAGGTTGGAGCCGATAAATCCGGCCCCTCCTGTGACCAATATCTTTTGATTTTTTAATGTTGGCATCATAGGCCTTTATTTTGCATAATTAACTGCTCTTGTTTCGCGGATAACCGTAATTTTAACTTGTCCCGGATAAGTCATCTCGTCCTGAATTCGTTGTGCAATTTCATTACTGATTTTAACGGTGTCGCTATCACTTACTTTTTCACTACCTACGATTACACGTAATTCACGCCCTGCTTGTATTGCATAGGTTTTTGTTACGCCTGGATAGGAGAGTGCTACCGATTCCAATTCTTTAAGTCGTTTAATATATGATTCAACAATTTCTCTGCGGGCACCTGGTCTAGCGCCTGAAATTGCATCACAAACCTGAACAACAGGTGAAATTAATGATGTCATATCGATTTCCTCGTGGTGTGCGCCTATGGCATTAATAACATCGGGTTTTTCTTTGTATTTTTCAGCAAGTTTCATTCCGAGTATTGCGTGTGGCAATTCTGGCTCATCGTCTGGCACTTTTCCGATATCGTGGAGTAATCCTGCGCGTTTTGCAAGTTTAGGGTTTAGTCCTAATTCAGATGCCATGATTGCTGATAGGTTTGCAACCTCACGAGAGTGTTGTAATAGGTTTTGACCATATGACGATCTGTATTTCATGCGTCCGATCATACGAATTAATTCAGGATGTAATCCGTGAATACCAAGATCAATGCTTGTCCGTTTACCTGTTTCAATAATTTCTTCTTCTAATTGGTTTTTTACTTTTTTGACAACCTCTTCAATACGAGCGGGATGAATTCTACCGTCTTGAATTAGTTGGTGAAGTGCCAAACGAGCAATTTCTCTACGGATTGGGTCGAAAGCTGAAAGTACGATGGTTTCTGGAGTATCGTCAACAATGATTTCAACGCCAGTTGCTGCTTCTATCGCACGAATATTACGTCCTTCACGTCCAATAATCCGCCCTTTAATGTCATCATTTTCTATGTGGAAAACGGAAATGGCATTTTCAATTGCTGTTTCGGTTGCAGTACGCTGAATGGATTCAAGCACGACTTTTTTTGCGTCCTTATTGGCAGTCATTTTTGCCTCATCCATAATTTCATTGATGTAAGACATTGCCTCGGTTTTGGCTTTATTCTTTAAGGAGTTTATTAATTGTTCTTTTGCCTCATCAGCACTTAAACCGCTAACGGTTTCCAGATTTTTAACAATCTCCTCATGCATTTTGTCCAATTCTTCAGATCGGAGTTCAACACGATCTAATTGTTTGTCAAGATTTTCCCGAATTGCTTCCCCTTCTTTGCGGTTACGGTGATATTCTTCCACTTTCTGAGCATAGTTTTGCTCTTTTTGCTTCAACTTGTTTTCATTTGTTGCAATTTTCTGATTTTTTTCGTTAATAAACTTTTCATGTTCTGCCTTAAGTTGCAGAAATTTTTCTTTCGCTTGAAGTGTTTTATCTTTCTTAAATACTTCTCCTTCGCTTTCAGCCTCGCTGATAATTCTCTTTTTTTTTCCTTTCAATGCAGTATCCCATAAAAAGTATGAGATTGTGCCTCCGATTGCCAGAGTGACTACTCCTGTAATTAATATTGGTATCATATAATTTTCATTTATTTAGTTTGTGTTTAAAAATTTGCATAAAAAATGCCCGTATTATCCTTTAAGTTAAAAAGACCCCTGTGCTAACATGGGTAGAGTTGCCTTTTTATGTCTGACGTCCACTGTTTGCAAAGGCAAAACCAATAAAGATTGGTTGAGGCCTGCCATCAATAAAAAGAGCTTGACTCTAATAATTATAGTGTTGAGTCTCATAAGCTATAAAGAACTAATACGGGCAAAAATTCTTATATTTTGAGAACGTTTACTCTTCTTCCAGATATGAACTTAGTTGATAATTTATTTCTCTAAGCTCGACAAGTAATGGCTCCAATGGGGAGTTTTTATCGTACTCCTCTGATTTTATTGCAAACTGCAAGCCTGCCATCGATATAAAATCTTGCTCATCCATGCCTTTTACGCCTAATTGCTTAAAATGCATGGCAGCTTTTGTTAACTTACGGGCGGCTTCACGTATCGTTTCTTCACTATTACTGTCTAACCGCTTAATCCGTAGTGGATATTTTCTGTCAACGACTGATACTCTTATTTGCATTCTGTCGTCCATTACTTACATTCTGTTTATGAGAGTGATACATTGATCAATCTCCCGTATTAAATTATTAATCTGACCTTCCGCCTCATCTTTAATCTTTCCCTCTTTTCTGTTTAACGTAGAAGTTAGTATTAAAGTTTCCATTTCATTATTTAAACGATTTATTTGGGCTTTTAGTTCAGTATTTTCAAATTTTATTTTTTTATTTTCAATTGTCAATTCATAGTTCATTTTTTTATGGTGTTGATATACAGAGTATAAGCGGGCAGTTTTTGCCTTTATGCTTTCTACTATTTCCTGATATCCTGAATCCATTTCATTTTCTTTTCACAAAAATAAAGGAAATTTCGTTTATTTGAAACTTATTTGAACCTTAAAATGAATTTTATGCAATACTTTTATGAACAAAATTAAGTTAACAATATTTATAGGTATCTTTATATTTCTGATTTTAGGCAAATTACCATTTGGATTTTCTCAGGATATTCATCCTCCTTTAAAGGTGCCATTGGTGATGTCGAGTAGTTATTGTGAACCTCGACCCGGACACTTTCATACCGGTGTAGATTATAAAACACAAGGGCGAGTTGGGTTGGGATTGTTTTCAATTCTAGATGGAGATTTGTATCGCATGAAGATTAGTCCGTTTGGATATGGTCTTGTATTATATGTTTTACATCATGATACTTGCATGAGTGTATATGCCCATATGGATGGGTTTCGTTCGGATATTGCTGAATTTGCAGAAAAATTGCAGTATGAAAATCAAGGTTTTTTTCTTGATACGATTTTTTCTGATGCCCCGTTTTCTTTTGAAAAAGGTGAACTGATTGGGTATGGAGGTAGTACAGGACATTCTTTCGGGCCACATTTGCATTTTGAAATGCGTAAATGGCCGTCAGAAAATGTGATAAATGCCCAAAATTATTTTCCTATGACAGATAATATTGCACCTGACTTTTTTTCGATTGTGATGTATGATGTTGATCGACCGGATTTGTCAGAGAAAAACCGTGCCACACGATATGTAGTTACAGGTTCGGGGAATAATTATCGTCGTGGAGACTTAAGTTTGCCCACCGGAAATTGGGCTGTTGGAGCTGAAATAAAAGATAGGATGACAGGGACACATAACCGATATGGAGTTTTGGAGGTGAAAGCTTTTGTTAACAATCTTTTAATTTATCATAGTGAAATTGATGAGCTCGATTGGAAAGACAATCGGATTTTTGAAACTTGGTTTGATACGTATTATCTTGAAGAAAAATCGCAATATATACAACGTTGTTTTAGGGAAGCAGGAAATGATTCAGAGATGTTGCTTCATGTTGAAAATGATGGGCTTATTCAGCTTAAATCTGGAGAAACTAAAGCCATAAAGATAAGAGCGCGCGATGCCGCTGGAAATTGGTCTGAATGCAATTTCAAAATTGTTGCATCTGATTCAGATAAGCAAATTCCAAAAATGAATGTTTTAGCGTATAATAAACCTCAAATTGTCATTGGCGAGGGCTTTTTTCTTGAAATTCCGGCAAATGCAATGTATCGTGATGGTTTTATTAATTTGTCAGTTGAAAAATCTGCTAAATACGGTAAAATGTGGAATTTTAATGATGCATGGTTTGCATTTGTGAAACCTTATAAACTTGCTTTGGATGGGTCTGAAATACCTGGGGAATATCACGATAAAGCATTGCTGATGTGGACTCGTGATGGAAAACGCCGACAGGTATCAGGAAAGTGGCAAACTCCCTATTATACCGTAGAATATGACAAGCCCGGAAGTTTTTATTTTGAGATTGACACAGTAGCACCAAAAATTCATGGTGGATTTAAGGATTCTGTCAGTTTGAGTTATGGTAAAAAAATATTCTATCGAATTTCAGATAATTTAAGTGGAATAAAATCCTATAATGCATGGATTGATGATGAATGGGTGCTATTGAAGTATAAGCCAAAATCGTGTAAGGTTTCTTATGAAATTGATGATAAAATTAAAAAATCGCAGTGGCATAATTGGAAAATCCGTGTAGAAGATGCAAAAGGAAATGCAACTGAATCAAGTTTTGTGTTTTATTACTAAACTGGGTGTTATGCAAGAACCAGTAAATACAGTAGAATTATGATAATATATTTAGTTGGAATAAGTTGCGTTGGAAAAACAACAATTGGAAAATTATTAGCTGATTACATTGATTTTGAGTTCTGTGATTTTTATGAACAGATTGAAGAATATTTTGAAAGACCTATTGAATATATTCAGAACGAATTTCTGACTACAAATGGATTTAGAGAAAAAACATCTGTAGTGTTGAATAAAATATTAAAAAAAGACAAAGACATGGTTATTGCATCTACAGCATCTGGATTGCGAGACCATTATTTAAAACAATATAAAATAACAAAAAAGACAAAGGATATTGTTTCAATTAATTTGATAGATAAGCCAGAAAATATTTTGAATAGATTAATTTTTTTCGATAAGAATTCAATACAGATTGAAAATAAGTTGTCAGTTAATGACAGAAAAGAATATTTGAAAGAGATAAGAAAAGATATTACATTTTTTAAAAAGTTTAATTTGAGAGCGGATTATTCTATTGATATTAATGGTGCTACACCAGAAGTTTTTTTAAATAAAATAACAAAGTTGTTAATTGAAGAAGGAATAATAGTGCTAAAAAGGAAATAATACCGATTGTGATTCAAAATTACCGATATGCTGCGCTTTGCTTCGCCTATCGATGTTGAATCTACATCGGCATAACATCGTCTATTCTGACCAACTTATTTATTGATAACCCCTAAGATGCAGTTATTTTTGTAATTTTCATTCGATTATCAGATTGTCTGAACCATAGTTCTCCTTTATTGATGTAAATCCCATTCTCTTCTGTATTTAATCGCCAATAAACCGCATTACTTATAATCTGAAGTGTGGGTTGTGAAAAGATTGTTTCCCAGCGATTTAACAGCGCTTCTGGGCTTTTAATGATTTCTTTTTTACCATCATTTATGAATTTGAAAGGGTATTGGATTAAGCAATGTGCAATTAGTGCATGATTATTTTCTTGTAGATGATATTTCAGACTTAAATAGCTTTCAATAAACTGTTTATTTGTCATGTTTGTTGTTTGGCTGTAATCAATAAAATGACTGTCCAGTATCTCAAGTTTTTTTTGAAAATCATAATAATTGTTAACATCAATTAGCATTGCTTTATATTGATTTTCATAATCTTGAGTTGTTATTTTGTGCTCAGTACGTTTTTTATCCAAAATATTGAATTCAAAAAAATTATTTGCTTTGCTTATTCTATTGATTTGAGAATCGTCGGTTAAATGAACAAATAGTGGTAGAGAGTGGGGTTTTAACAGAATAATTCCATTTTCCCAATCATCGGGTATCCACGATAGTTCAAAAACTGCTAATGTGTCATTTTGATGTATTATAGGATAAGTGTCAGACTTGGAGTTTTTCATTTTAATTAATGGTAAATCCCACGATTTGCAGTAGGTTTTTATTGCAAAATAATACAGCTCCTGATTGTCTTGCTGGAAATTTAAATCATATAAAATAAATTTGACTCGAATGTCAATGTCTTGATATTCAGTAGGTATTTCTTCTGTGCTATTTGCCACTGTTTTTTTATTGTCTGTTTCGTTGTTATTTTCTTTTGGCTGGCATGAAAATATTAGCATCAATATAAGAAAGAAGAAACCGGCATATTTTAAATTGATATTTTTCATTTTTTTAAATCTGAATTAAAGACAAAGAAAAGGAAAAATATATGAATTTGGGCTTTGCTATCTTAAAAATCTTTAATACCGATTGTGATTCAAAACTACCGATTTGCTTCGCCTATCTGTGTTAAATCTACATCGGCATTATACTTGTAATTTTGATCAATAAATGGTATAAAACGAATTTTTATTTATTTTATTTTCAAAACTTTATGCTGTAAAACCTGATGATTTTTCAACCTAAAATTTAATAAATAAATCCCGTCAGAAAGTTGATTGAAAGGGATAAACAAGTTGTTATTGTCAAGATCAGTATATTTCAGAAGCAATTTATTGTTCATATCCCAAACGGAAATTTCAGAAATGGAATGATTGTCCGGAATTTGAATGTTCACATATTCCGTTGCCGGATTGGGAAAGACAGATATTCCCAATGTTTCAATTAAATCCACAGCGCTTTCATCCAATTGCACAGAAACCTGCCAATTTTCAGAGCTTCCGTCAACACCATCTACGCGATAGGTAATTGTTTCTGAAAAATCCAGACTGTTTTCACCTGAGACTTGCAAAATGTCATTGACATAAGCTTTTGCTCCTGGGGATAATTGAAAATTTGATGAAAAACTCTCAAGATCAGTCTGATAATCAACAACAAGGTTTATTTCCCGTACTGTAGAATTAATTTCAGCATTACCAATTTGTTCCGGATGCGAAAATGATAGGAAATCACTTGGGCTATAGCTTGCTGTTTCCATCCAAACAAATGGATTGTCAACAGAACCAATAATTGCATTGGACTGAAATAGCATTTCGTTCTCTAGAATAAGTTCCTGACTGTCAGAATCCAAGAATTTAAACTCAATGAGCTCACCTGTTGAGGAATTGCTGTAAATTGTCAACAAGAACAATTCAAAACTGCCGCTGTGTTCAGTTGGTTGACATACTCCCACACAACTATCGCCGACAAATGCTCCAAGCGTTGTATTTTCATCATTAATTTGTTCCTGATCTAATTCTATTAGACCTGTAACACTCATTGAAAATTCATAATCTGCGGGATTTACTGTCCAATCTTCAGCTGAAACAGATTCAACAATAATCAAGGCAACTATACTTAAAATCACACTTATATATTTCATAATTAATTGGTTTTATTGTTTAACAATTTTGAATTGATTTTCCACCCCGTTAACAGAAACTTTCAAGGTATAAACTCCTTCAGTAAGCTCTAAATTAACAATATTTGATTTAAATAAATCAATTTGATGCTGTCCTTCTGAAAGTTCGATTTTATTTTTTGAAATCAACTGACCAAGCGCATTATACACCTCAATATCAACCGCTTCGTTTTGGTGTAGATATAAACTAATTATCAATTCTCTTCCAAAAGGATTCGGGAAAACATCAATCTGTGTATCTAATGAAATTGGTTCATCAAAACTAAGCACAAATGGATTTTCTATATTTCCGATTGTAGCATCTGCATCAAAATTTAGATTTTCATTTGCGATAAATTGGTCAAACATTCCGTGAGCTGCAAAAGAAATGGTTTCAGGCGCCACACTATTTACGGTAAGAAAATAGCGAATACTTTCATCAGGCATTTTTATCGGATTTGCATATCCGCAAAGTCCATTTTTATCATAAGCATAGATCTGATACATTTCAGGATGATCAATTTCAGCATCAACAATCATGCACATATTTGTTTCGGTATTTGGCAGATTCATTTGCATAGGATCGGTTTCAAACGCTTGTTTGAAATTTGAGGATTGAGAAAACTGTAAAATTCCTTCATTTGCAGCATACATGACATATCCTTGTCCTGGGCTCAGATAATTCAAGCTACCAATCCAGCCTTGTAAGTCAGAATACACGGCAAATGCATGCTGTGATTTAATAATGTCATTATTTTCTGGTTGCAAGGATGATAATGCTTCCATCAAAGTAGTTTGCGATGTTTTCGGATAGCCTATCCAGTTCCAGCCTTCAACAATCGGAATTTGTATTGTGTCAGGAATCACGCTGTATCCTTCCATTATAAATTCTTGAGCTGTTGCTATTTGCATTTTATATGATGAAAATAGATTGAGAGAATCCAGCGAACCAAACCATTCCTGATTACTTTGAACCTGAGCAAACAAGCTTTGTGCTTTCATAAAATCACCGGTTTCATACAGTAGATTTTCAAATGCGGTATTTAAATCGTTAAAATGGTCTGCATAAACATTGAAAGATAGCCAATTCCATCCTTCCTGCACTGAAATTGTTTGCTCAATATAGTGTGTTGCATTAATTGCAAGTGGCTCATCGACAGTTCCATAAATTTCATTTTCAGTAAACGTTAAATACGGTGAGACTTGCGAATATACATTTCCAGTACTTGCATCATACACTTTAAAATTCATCTGTTCCCCGGATTCATTCGCAAATACATTCATAAACAATAAATATGCATCCATATTTGCGAGATATTCAGGTTGGGCAAGCCCACGGCATTCTCCATCAGCAAAAATTGCGACAATATCATCAGTATCAGTTGAAAGGACATCGCTGATGCTTAGTTGACCGATAATGCTTGCAGTTTGTGAATAGTCCTCAGCATTTACGCTCCAATCAGGTGCATGCCCTTTAACTTTTAAATTGATATTTAATCGTTCATGGTACTCCATTGATGCAGTGAGATTCAAATCATGCTGATATGTGCCGATATTGAGTTCTGGCAAAATTCTGATTTCGATTTCCTCTGTTTCAAGGGGTGACAAAATTCCACTTGACGGCTGCACTTGCATCCAATTTGGAATATTTGTAATGTCCCAAGATTCGTTCACTCCGCTTTGATTTCTCACATTTACTGTCAAAATCAATTCTTCATCTACAAATTTCTCAAGATTCAGTTCCTGAACGTCCCAAACAACTTGATTTTGGTCAATGAATGCTGTCCAAGTAATGGTTGATGGCATAACATTTCCATTCATATCTTTTACACCTTTTATAGAGATATCAATGATTTGATTTTCAATTTCATTGGCATCTTCATTTGGTGTAATAATTACTTCATCATCATTAATTACAAGATTATGATGTAATAGAATTTCAGGTTTTTGCAATTTCATGTGTGGACTTTCAGAAGTATAGTACTGAAGTTCGATTGTAGGAGCATCAGCAATTCCAAGTGTTTCCTGCGTAAAGTTTTCAGAGCTTTCATTCGATATTGATGGATCTTCAATTGTAACATCTTCGAATGGGAAATATGCTTTTAAACCCATTTCATCACCCACTAAAGTGTGATTCATGTAGCGCTGAATTTGTGTTTGCCTTCTTGCTGCATTCCAAACTCTAATTTCATCAACATATCCTGTTAAATACTGATCAAAATAATCAGTCATCCCATAATTATACCAACGAGCAGCAAAAACAAGATTTGTAGCAGCAAAGCCACCAAGATTAGCTACAGGATGTGTTTTTACGAGTTCACCATCAAAATATACGCTAAGATAACCGATGCGATTTAAGCTCATGGCAAAATGATGCCAATTGTTATCCAGTACATTTTCCGCATCAATGCTGATGTTTTGATTGTTATTTTGAATTCCTATTTCTTCATCTGCCGTTGCAAAAACATTCCAGGCATTTTGATTTGGAGACATTGCCGGATAACCATTTGACATCAAAGCAATGGTGTCAAGCGGCATACCTGTTTTAAACCAAAATTCTACCGTAAAATCGGTTTCATCGTTAAATACCATGGAGGGAGTTGGTATATTGAGCGCATTGTCGCCAGTGAAATTTACACTTTTACCGTCTCGACTAACTTGCCAAGTGGCATTTATCTCAGCATTTCTGCCGAAAGCGATATCGTGAGCAATGCTTCCATGAGCATCTGACATAGGCCATAGTGAGTACAGTCCGGATTCATAACCTGTTAAAACCAATGATTTTTCAGAAGCACTTGTCATACCCGAACGCGCATAATTCCAGATTCTAAATTCGTGAATATTTCCATTAAACGCAGAACCATCGTTTGGATTATAAGCTAAATACATACTGCCTTCAAGCGAAGAGTACATATCAAACTCGGTATATTCAGGACCACCAGCTGTGCCACTTTGCAATTGCATAGTAATTCCGGCTTCAGTACTTTCATCGCCACTTGTATAAGCAATAGCAACAAATGCGAAATCATCTTCAGGCAGGCAGGTGTTTGAGGATGTGATGGTTTGACCATCCATTATCATTGTTAGGTAATTATTTGCATTAAATCCTATCCATAAGCCGCCGTTATTGACATCGCCTATGCAAATTAAAGGCTCAGTACCGGTTTGATCTCTTTTCACCCAAAATTCAAGTGTGAAATCTGTATGGTCTAAATTCAGATGATTTATTTTCATGAAATCATCGACGCCATCAAAATGGACAGAAGCATCATGTAAAAGGTATGGATTTTCGAGTAAATCGGTGCCGTTTTTCATGCCTCGCAAGGATATATAACTTGCAGAACCAAATTGTCCGAAAGTATAAAGTTCCCCCGAATTTATTGTTTCGTTGAATTTTATTGAAATATCTTCTCCATAAGATAAAATTCCATCAGAAGGTTCTGGTGTACCAAACGGACGAGGTGTTACTCTGTCAATTAATCCGTTGTAATGATCGGTTTCGTAAGTAGAGCCGTCAGAGCAAGTGCTAGTTAGGAAAATGGTATAACTTCCATCGTTTAAGCTCCCGACATCCCAATCAAAACTTATTTCAGATTGCCCATCAATATAGATTTTGTTCCCGGTAAAAGTTACCCAATCAGTATTGATGGTATCATTATACAGTACCATTGCAGTACTTGGTGTTGCACCGGTTTGTTGATATTGGAAATACACTTTTTCAAAATTTTCCTGATTAATATTATACCCGCTGATAGTGATTGGCATTTCATCATTATAATAAGTATTCACAATCCAGTTATTTTCAACATTTCCAAAATCGACTTGTGTACATACCGGTATGAAATGTGCAGAAAACGCAACCGTATCTGCAATATCAGGATAATTATCATCGGGGTCGTATTGACAAGTAGAATGTAGAATTAGTTGTAAATCATCAAACTCCATTTGAGAGGAAGCTCCCCGCTCAACCGTCAATGTTTTTGTGAGTGTTTGACCTGCGGGCACAAAGAAAGGTCGGTTTGGACTAAGGCCATCAACACGTAAATTTGCCCCATGAGGATTTGACGCTTCATCGACTTGTAATTCATAAGTCAGGTCAGCACCTGTCGGGCTTTCATTCATTAATTTGAGTTCAAAAACAGCCGGACTGCCATCAGGGACATTAATTACAGTTGCCGGTTCAATTTCTAATTTTGGAGCTTCATGGTTTTGAGTTCCTACGTGTAAAGGTAAAGGCTCATATGAAACTGAGTCAATATAGAAAGTTGTCATTTCAGGACCCTCATAAGGACAACGAGACTGTCCTCCCATAATGCGAAACATTGGAGATGCACCTTGCAAGCCGAAATACACATCACTGTATTCAGTTTCATCTGAATAATGATTCATTACATACATGTATCCGGCAGCAGTTCCCATTGTATAGGCCATAGAAAAGGCTTGTCCTGCAAGTGGATTAACTAATTTGCTTAATACTTGACTAATTACAAAAGATACCCCGGCACCTATTCCGGTGCCCAATCCAAGATGTCCCATGTGATAGCCTGCGTCTTCAAAGTTATTTGAATTCAGAAACGATTCTTTTCCTTCATCAAGTGTCCCTTGATTATAAGTCATTACATCAATACTATAGTAATCTCCTTGGTTTGAATCATCAATCACATATTTCCACTTCAGTCTATTTTCTTCGCTATCTGTTGCTGAAATAGTACGATCTACATTTTTATATGTCTGACTGTAAGTGACTAGTCCTGTTTTGTTAATCGAAAATCCGGTTTCAGCACCACCAAACAGCTCAAATCGATAAAAATATTCTTTGGTTGAAAATGAAGATGTTGTTATGGAAGTCTCGTTAGTATAAGCACCGGTATTTCCATCAAAAGAAATATTTTCGACCATGTCCATATTATCTGATAACTTAGAAGCTTCATTTAATGCAATTGTTTGAATCCACAAGCTGATTTGCTGATTTAGCATGGCAACAGAGTCGATATCTTCGCCAAGATAAGTATAACTTGGCAAAG
>JAYEFQ010000068.1:0-3580 GCA_034658655.1 Bacteroidota bacterium | reverse complement strand
CTGTTTAACGCTAAATTTAGCATTTGCGTTTTCATCATCCTTTGTACAACTACTAATTATAAAAATTAGTAGTGTTGCTACTAAAAAAATTGTTTGTTTCATTTTTATAAAATTTATATGTTAATAACAAATATCAGATATTTACATTCTGAAACAAATCATGACAATTAAAATATAAACAGATGAAATACGCATTAAACACATTTTTATTTTTATTGGTAATGCTTACGGCCTCTGCTCAAAAAACAGGGCAAATTTATTACATGCAGATAGCTGTTGATGATGAATTGGTGGAAAACTTTAACATGAGCAAAGAAGACGGCACTTTTTTTACTGAATATAGTGAAAGGGATGAGTTTCCGCAGGATTTAGCTGATTCTGTAAAAAAAGCTACCGAACATTTTTTATCCCAAGCGCTGAATGCTGATGTCTCATCATTTTATCCCAAAAACAACAAATTTGGGGTTACTTTTTTTGGTGTTGACGGTTACATTCCCGGACTGCCGGAAACCAATTTTAAGAAAGCAAGTGAATCAACCAACAGTGATTATTATATCAAAATTGTTGGTGATATCAACAGCGGAAACATTAGGCTTAACCTGGGCACTGATGACCGGTTTAAAAAATACAAACCACGTATAAAACTGACAGTAAAAGTGTATGATAAAAACAAAAACAAAGTGTGGAAAAAGAAAATAAAACTCAAAAAGTTTGGTGAATTGAATGAATACAATGGGAAGATGGTTGTTTTTGGCAATATGTATGATTATTCGAAATCTGAAACCTTATCTCCATTGGATATTTCAATGATTTATCTGACAGCACTAGAAGAAATGCTTTAATTTCCTGGTTCAGTACAGGAAAAACTATGCTTTTATACCGTGATTTTTTATTTTAAAATGGTATTACCGCTTCACCGCAAACACCGTGTTTTTTTCTGGTGTCTGATGTCATAAAATAGTTTAACAATACAATATAAATGCAATAAACCACATCAAATCGACTAATATTTCTCATTAATCAATATCGATTTATACCGGAAAATCCCGCAACGATTCATGAACTCCTTTATGGATTTCATACCAGAAGTCAAACGCTGCTTGATGTTTATCTTCCTCAAAGCGTTTCAACCATGAATTTAAGACTTCATTGCTTTGATCTTCTTCGTATTTCTTTTTAAAGAAAGTCATCACATAATCAATATTTCGTTCAGACTCCCAAAAAACAGAGGAGTTACGACTATTTATACGGCTGGCTGTCAGATCAATGCTTTTAAGAAATCCGGCTTTATCACCAAATAGCTTACCAACAATATCGGGCATGATATCTTCAGCCCACGCTCTGTGAAAACGACAAATTCCGAGATTATCCAACATCAGTTCTTTTTTCATGCGATTAGCACTAAGTTTCCCGAGTTCTCGAGGCTCAAAGAATTTACGTCCATAATCGTTGTAATATTTCCCCATGATTCCCATTGGAGCAAGTACTCCTGGAGTCCAGTATTGATTTGGCACCATCCAACCCTGACGTGCAAATGCGGTATAAACGAATAAATCCATTACTCGCTTTGATTTATTTTTAGCAAGACCTCTGGCAAATTTTCTGGCTCCGAGAAAGAGATCGATTTTTCGGTCATCACCAAGCATCGCATCAATCAAAGCAATTCCTAGTTTAGCATTATGCATTGAGGTTTCTACTAAATCAAAATTATTCACGTCCCAATTAGGTTTGCTTTTAATTCCAAGTTCTTCGGGCTCAATAAGGCCTTCGTCAATACAGTCCATCAACCATGCAAGTACACCACCGACAGAAATTGCATCAAACCCCATGCTATCGGCTTTTCCGTTAAGTTTTTCAGCTGCTCGTTGGTCAAAAATACCACATAAAGGTCCCATGGTTTGATATGGCTCATAATCTTTTTTGTATTCGTCTTTCATTTTCTTACAGACTGCCGCACAAGGTTCGCCGCAGTTTTTTTGATTTTTCGGAATAATGGTTTCCTCATTAAATTGTTTCAAATAATGATTAATGATGAATTTTTTATGTAGCTCTACCCGATAAGGTGTATCCCAATAAATGCTACGATAATTAAAGGCAGTCAGATATTCGGCATTATTTGCGAAATTCACACCGAAAGTTCCTCCTGTATTGAAATTGGGATCGTAACGATATTTTGTAGTTGTCTCCAAATCTTTTGCTGCGAGTTTTTTGTCGTATCTGTCTTTAAACCACTCATCAGCAACTTTTCTGTCGCGAAAATCTTCATCGACAAAGGTTCCGCCATAAATTACGGCAACAATTCCGTGTTCTTGCAACAATTTACTACCCAGTCCGCCACGACCTGCCCAAGTATCAACCGGTGTAATTTCGTTCTTTTTTATTGGAGCAGAGCCAATTGCGCCAAAATCAGAGTACATAGCAGCTGGTCCAACAGCAAGAATACGCGGTGAGTTAGTGTATTTATCGCCAAACAATTCGTATGCATGCTCCATCATCGGATATATTCCGCCCCTACCCTTTTTCCAGATACTTTCAGCATCAACTGGCACCAATTCGACCTGAATTTCTTCACCATGAATACGATTCAAATATAAAATAGAAAGTTGGTTAGCTTTTCCTTTGATTGATAATAGGTTTATTCCTAAATTATCAAATACCAGCCCTGCACCGCCCATACTAGAAATGTAGAATCCATGCCAATTGGGACTAATTCCTGTAAAAATCATCCGATTAGACCCCGGGAAAATTGATCCGGCAAGTAATCCGGTTCCTATATTCAAACTATTATGTTTGTAAGCTAAGTGAATACCTAAATCAACAGGACCCCAAAATTTACCGATATCATAACGTAAACTTTTGTAAAAGCCTGTAGAAGCATCAATCATTAGTGTTTTTAATTGTGATTTTAACATAACTATCTTATTTCTTATGTAAAGATACTATTTTTAATGAAAAAACAAAATTGATTTAGCATGTATTATTCATGCTTTTAATTTAGGGGGTGTCAATAAATAAGATTGACAGAATAGGCGATGTTATACCGATAGTGAATCAGCCATGTGGCGGATGCAATTCATTTTATTTCTCGCATCTGCCATTGACGGAATTCTACATTGGCATAATACTGGGAATTTTAATTTTTAAGTGGTATTATTTTTGCTTTTAACGCAGCATAAAAAGCTGCGAATAGCCATGTTTATTTGAAGTTTTTATAACAAAGTTAAGAGTAAAAAGAACAAGCTTAAATGTTAAGCTTATTTCTTAACAGCCACTTAGGTCATACCGAATCGTTTTTATAGAAAGCATTTCGGGACTAATCGGTCGGCATTATACTATGATTTATATTAATATGATTGATGACGGTATTATTTTGGGAACCCAATTTAAAATTAGTATATTTGAAAAATCAAAGCTGAAAAACTTCAAAATATACTGCAATATGAATAAAGAAATAATTAATTTGATGCCTAATAAAGGCACACACACAGTAAACACCGGTGTGTAAGCCTTTTGCTTATGGCAATTTTACTCCTCATATCGGTTGAGCATGTTCAGGCACACCGTGAAGTCGGTGATTTAA
>JAYEFQ010000067.1:0-16675 GCA_034658655.1 Bacteroidota bacterium | reverse complement strand
GTAAATTGTAAAATGCTTCTAATTGATATTGCAGACCACAAACGCTATCGTCAAGTCCTGCGTTTGCTACGGGTTGTTTATAGAAAGTTACCCACATGGTGTCAATATCCATGCATCCACCACCTGAGGAAACTACCCATTGGAAAGGAATTTCAACATACGCCGAATCGCCATAAGAAGATAGCGGGTTAATAGTTACAGTTGCGTCGGGTAAACTAGCATCATCGAAGGCAAAATTTATGCCTTCTTTACCCATCCAATACATATTTGCCCAACCAGTACCAGTTGTGTCGGCATTAAATGTATAAGTATTACCACATACCTCATCGTAATTATCATCTCCGACAAAGGCATTTGGTATTTTTGCAAAGGTCATTTGCACAGTTGCAGTATTTTGGCAAACTACTCCTGAAGATGAATTTGTTTCTGTCCAAGTAAAATCTAGCGTTCTATAATTTCCTGAATAATTATTAATAAAAACAGTTGCAGCTGGGGAGGTGTTGTCAGGAACATAATTGACACTAACTGGGTCTCCCATCATGTCAAATGCCTGCCACATGCCTTCAAAGTTGACATTATTTACACTAATTACACCTTCAACTCCACAGACAGTGTCCACAGTATTTGTGATGTTTGGTTGTGGATTTTCCACGAAGGTTACTGACATAAAATCTTGATCGGTACAAGATGCTAGGCTTTCTGTCCAGGTTAGCACATATGTGCCGTACTGTCCAGAATTTAAGCTGGCGATTGCATTTTCGGAGCTTGCAGGAACGAAGTTAACGCCATTTCCTGTCCATGCTCCGGTTGATCCGCCTGAGCTAAGCACTGCATTGAGTTCAAGTTCACCTCCACAGACAGTTGTGTCGTTTCCTGCATAAGCGACAGGTGTTTGATAAAATGAGACTTCAACATTATCGCTACCAGTACATTGCCCGTTTGAAATCGACCAAGTAAAAGTGTAATCTCCATAATTTTCAGCACTTACTGTAATTGCGTTATCGTTTAAGCTACTTCCTCCGATTGGTACAAAATTCCCACCACTAGCTGACCATGAGCCAACCATACCGTCTGGTATTTCATTTCCTTCAATGTCAGTTGTTAAGCCGCAAACTACATGATCATCTGTTGATACATGAACGATTGGGTTTTGTCTCCATATAACTGGTGTTCCGGGTGCTTGGCTGTAACAGCCGTCAGTGTTATCGACATGTCCAAGCCCATCATTGTCACCACAAATTGCAGAAACATAATAAACTTGTCCATAGTTCATTAATCCAGATTGAAAACTAAAGTCAGTATCAACCCCGCGGGCAAGTATTGATGTGCCGTCTGCTGGATAGGCTGTTCCATCATGCAAAATAAACTCAAAGATATCATCACTATCCTCAATTTGATTGTTATTATGTGTTACATCACTACCGGTTGTTTCTCCTTGGCAGAGATTAACCGTTTCTAATGAGACCATTGTGCCGGCAAAAGTAGTACATCCGCAATCGCGATATCCCTCTAATATATATGAATCACAGCCATTCATATCTGTTACGGTTAGACTATAATTAGAGGGTGATGGGAACCATTCATCGTAATTGTCGTTGTAGGTATTGAATCCTGAGCCGCTGTTGACTTGGAATTGTGTTCCAGCTCCTTCTTCGTTCTCAATATCAAAGGTAATGCTGTAATTGTCATTTGATCCGTTACAGACTTGGTCGTCGAAATTCTCAATCACAATGTGTTCATATACGGTGACATCAATTTGATCAATATCAGGACAAGCGCCTGTAATTTCGTAGGTTATTGTATGTGTTCCTGAACCTGCATTTTCAGGGGAAAAGATTCCATTAACCAGAGCATCTGTTCCTGCTGATGCGGAAATTGAGAGGTCACCACCGGGATGAGCAACTTCTACTTCAACTGGGCTACTATTATAGCATCTTGGTGCGATTGGTGTAATTGTTGCATCAGATGGAGTTGTTACAAAAGTTTCTGTTGCTGTATGCACACAAGTTGGTGATGATGGGACATCAATTGTTTCGGTTAAAGTCAGTGTAAAGTCTGATGTTTCTCCAGGAAATTCAGGAGTGCCAGGTGTCAAAGTAGGGGTGAGTTCTGTTGATGTAAAGGATGAACCTGTACATGACCAAACCGTACTTGTAATAGAAGAACTTATTGAGTATGATCCTGGAGGATCCATCGGTGGAACGATATATGAAGATGCCGTTGCTGCTGAACACGTGTTGTCTTCAATGTTTGAATCGGGTAATCCGGAAATGTCTCCTGAGTCGTAAGAAAATGTTGTTGTGCCACATTCTGTTTCTCCGATAAATGTAATGGTTGTCCGATTTAAGCTTCCAACATCAATGTTTTCACAATCGTAAATTTGAACATTCCAGCCTTCGTTACCTGCCATAGCGCCATAAATTGCATCCCATGGTCCAACGGATGCGAACATTCCTGATAATGGTGTTGGTAAATCGCAAACACAAGGTGTAAATGTAGGGTTTTCAGCTTCTAAACTACTTGTAAAACAGAAATTATCGACGTTGTTTCCGCCTTGGCAGGTTGTATTTTCATCAGATGAGTCACCACATCCTAAAGTTGACCAAGGGATTCCTGTCCAGCTGCCTTGAGAAGCCCCCGGACCCCAATCTGAGGCAGAGGGTAATAATTCTACCACGGAATGATTTCCATCGTTGTTAATAGGGAATTCTGGTTCGTCTAATTCATGTCCTGGTGCTTTTAAATAAAAGCCTAAATCAGATACCCATGTATGATCTGCCCAAAAGCAGACCGTAATTTCAGTTTCAGCATCAATTTCAAAGTTTGTTCCAGGAGGATCTTGAATTTGGAATTCATTATCTAAAACACCGGCATCACCTTGTAATGTAAACTCTTCGCATCCTGGTTCTATTGGTGCGACATCAACAAATGCTTGGTTTACCCAAACCCATGCGCGATGGCAGGTTACGTCTCCGCCCCCGCAATCCACTTGTGCCATATATCCGCCAGATTCTAAGCCGGTAGCTATGCTTCCGGACAAACTCATTGGCTGGTAACTAACGCCATCAAACTCAAACCATGATATGGTACAGCCTGATGCATTGACTTCCAGCTCACCGACAGCATTTTCATCTTGGTTTCCACAAAACACATAAACTAAATCATTTTCACCACCAGCATTTATATAGCTTGTGCTGTAGTCGGTTGAAAATGAAGATGATGCGTTGGGCGCCTCAATTTGAGAATAGACAGTCCCTACACAAAATATTAAAAGACTAAATAAAATTATTTTAGTTGCAATAGTTTTCATAATCATTGGTTTAGCGATTAATTGTTAATTCAAAAAACTCTGAGGGGGTCATTTTTTGTTCATTAAGCATCACATACTTGATGTCCATAAACAATAAGGCCTTATAAAAATTTTCCTGATAGTTGCTTTTTTTCATGCGGATATAACAACGCCGTTGTTCGTAATGGGTTTCCGAACCACTAGCGATTCCAAATTTTATAACATCTTTTATTTTATTAACGGCAACATGAATTGGCTTTGAACTTTCATTTTCATCAAAATTGTGAATAAAAAGCGAATCAACTTCAATACAGTTTTCTTTTTCGACAAAAAAAGATGAAATGTCATCTATAATAATAAAGCGATCTTTTGACATATTATTGTTGTCTTGAGAAAACACACAAGTTGCTGATCCAACAATTGTTAAAATAAGACTTAAAATAATTCTTTTCATAATTTTTGTTTTAAAAATTATCATATTAATACTTGAATATCTAATAAATAAGTGCCCGAATAAGAGACAAAGTTAAACTTAATTTCGTTGTCTGAAGGGGACTTTTAATAATTCTTTTCTTTCAAGAAACAAATATAATGAATAAGATGCAAGGCACAAAATTTGTTCCCGTAGGTTTTCAGCGTTTCTCATATCCTGCTTTAAATTTTATTGCATTATCTCGATAGTGTTTCAAAAATTTGCATTGTCTATGAAAAACGCTGAAAATCTTGATGCGAAAGAATTATTAAAAGTCCCCTTAAAAATATAAAATATTTCTCAATATCAGAAACTTTTTTCAACAATTAAAAAGCAATACCTTTGTCACTATGGAAGAAATATTAAAACGCGACTTAAATTCTACTCAGGAAAAAGCAGTAAAAAACATTCAAGGACCTTCGCTAATCATTGCAGGAGCAGGGTCTGGTAAAACCCGTGTCTTAACTTATCGTATTGCATACATGCTTGCAAAAGGAGTGCCTCCTGCATATATATTATCACTTACTTTCACCAATAAAGCAGCAACTGAAATGAAAAACAGGATTCAGGAGATGCTTGGTACTAAATCTGGTGGAATTTGGATGGGCACATTTCATTCAATTTTTGCACGTATTCTTAGACAGGAGGCGTCTTACCTAAAATATACTAGGTACTTTACAATTTATGATGCAGCAGACAGTAAAAGCCTGATAAAGAAGATTATTACGAATATGCACTTGGATGTAAAGCAGTATCCCCCAAAGGAAATGCAAGGCAGAATATCCAAATCAAAAAATAATTTAATGACTCCGGCAGCATATCGAAATAAGCCGGATTTAATTGAGCAAGATAAAAAGCGACAGCAGAGTGCATTTATTGACATTTATGATAAATATAATGTGCAATGCAGAAAGGACAATGTCATGGATTTTGATGATTTGTTGGTAAATACAAACATTTTATTTCGTAAATTTCCTGATGTGCTTGCGAAATATCAAGCCCAATTTCAATATATATTGGTGGATGAGTATCAAGATACTAATTACGCACAATATTTGATTTTGAAAAATTTAGCCGCAGCACATAAAAATATTTCTGTTGTTGGAGATGATGCCCAAAGTATTTATGCTTTCCGTGGTGCTAGAATCGAAAATATATTGAATTTTAAAAATGATTACCCAAATTATAAGGTATATAAACTAGAGCAAAATTATCGCTCTACAAAAACAATTGTTGATGCTGCAAATTCTTTAATATCAAAAAATAGCAATCAATTAGAGAAAGAAGTATTTTCAAAAAATGAAGATGGGATTCGTGTAAAAGTATTTCAGGCATCAACCGATACAGAAGAAGCACAATTTGTGGCGGATGATATTTTTGTAACAGAAAATGAAACTCATAAATCATTGGATGAATTTGCAATTTTATATCGTACCAATGCCCAGTCTCGACAGCTTGAAGAGGCTTTAAGAAAAAAGGATATCAAATATCGAATTTATGGTGGCTTGTCTTTTTATCAACGGAAAGAGATTAAAGATTTATTAGCATATTTTCGATTAACTGTCAATCCAAAAGATAATGAAGCGCTGAAACGTATCATTAATTTTCCATCTCGAAAAATCGGACTTAAATCTATTGAAAAACTTGAAAATACAGCAGCAAAACATGAAATCAGTATTTGGGAGTTAATTGTTCGCCCAACCATTGTGGAGTCTGGTTTAAATAAACCAACGATTAACAGGATTCAACAATTTGCTGTATTAATGCATGATTTTCAGAAAAAAACAGAAGAAATGGAGGCAGTCGTACTTGCAAGTGAGATTTTGAAAAAATCAGGAATACATTTTGAATTGCTTAATGATAAATCGCCGGAAGGAATAAGTCGCTTTGAAAACGTTCAGGAGTTGATTAATGGAATCCAAGATTATACTGATGAGAAAAAGCAAGAAAATGAAAATGCAATGATTAAATTGGGTGATTATCTTGAAAATGTCGCTCTACTCAGTACACAGGACACAATGAAAGATGAAAATGAGCCCAAAGTTAGTTTAATGACAATTCATGCAGCCAAAGGATTGGAGTTTGATAATGTGTATATTGCCGGAGTTGAGGAGGATTTATTTCCAGGGCGCATGTCAACTTTTAGTCGGTTTGATTTAGAAGAAGAACGCCGTTTGTTTTACGTTGCTATGACACGGGCACGTGAAAAACTTGTAATAACACATGCAGGATCAAGATATCGATACGGAAGTGTACAGTTTAATGACCCCAGTCGATTTATTAATGAGATTAGTCCTGAATTTATCGAATTTTCAGGGAGTTCAAATCCGCCTGTTAGCGATCCATTTGAAACAATGTTTGATGATCAGCCCGAGCCAAAGTCATTTGAGAAAAAAGAGAAACCGGCACTTAGACATAAATCATCTCCTGCAAAAAAGCTTATGCAAACTCGTCGTTTGCGTCCTATTGAAAAACATAATATACAGCCAGATATTGAAAACGCAACCGATACTAATGAGCTCGTTGAGGGACAGGCTGTTAAGCACGCTCGTTTCGGAAAGGGAGTAATTTTGAGTTTGCATAAAGAAAATAATGACACCAAAGCCATTGTGCAGTTTGAGTTGCACGGAGAAAAAACACTGCTTTTGAAATTTGCGAAACTCAAACGAATTGATTAGTTCAGTATAGAAAGTTGAAAGTTAAAAGTTAAATGGCTTATTCCCAGTGGTTTGTGCTTTTAGCTTTACAAGCTTTACGAACTTTACAAACTTTATACTTTTTATACTCGTCTCATTGATAAAATTATTTGAACAGGAATAAAAAAAGCATTAGTTTTGCTAAAAATATTGAATAATGGATTATAATACGCAAAGACCATCAATAAGTTTGCCTGAATACGGGCGTCATATTCATAAAATGGTTGATTATTTAAAAACCATTCACGATCGTGAATTACGCAACAACATGGCGAAAGCATTGATTAATGTAATGGGAAATATGAATCCCCACCTTCGTGATGTGCCAGATTTTAAACATAAATTGTGGGATCATCTCGCTATAATGGCAGATTTTGATTTGGATATTGATTGGGCTTATCCTTTACCTAAAAAAGATATTCTTGAAGAAAAGCCTGCGAAAGTTCCGTATAACAATGAGAAATTTAAGTATAAGCATTACGGGAGAAATCTTCAACGCATGCTTGCAAAAGTGAATGAGTTCGAAGGTGAAACCAAAGATATGCTAATTGAGCAACTGGCTAATCACATGAAAATTAGCTATGTCAATTGGAAAAAAGAGACAGTGAATGACGAGTATATCTTTGAAGATATTAAGCGTATCAGCGAAGAAGAGGTCGAAATCCCAGATAACTTGTCACTTTCAGATGTAAAACAACCAAAACCAAAAGTTGAAAAAAGAAACTTTAAAGGCAAGAAAAAGTATTTTAAGAGAAAACCCCGAAATTAATGGCAAGTTTTAAGGTTCAAGGCGGACAGAAATTGTCCGGAGAAATTACTCCTCAAGGAGCAAAAAATGAAGCACTTCAGATTATTTGTGCAACGCTGTTAACCGAAGAAACCGTTGTAATTAAAAACATTCCAGATATTCGAGATGTGAATTATTTAATTGAGATTCTCGAATTTATTGGGGTAAAAATAAATCGGTTGAACCGAAATGAGTGTGAGTTTAATGCAAGAGCGGTTGATTTAAATCAATTTCAAACACCGATATTTGCAGAAATGAGTCAAAAATTGCGTGGTAGCATTATGATGTTAGGTCCGTTGATTGCTCGTTTTCATGAAGCCTTTATGCCAATGCCCGGCGGCGATAAAATTGGAAGAAGACGCTTGGATACGCATTTTCTCGGATTACAAAAACTGGGTGCAAAACTTGAATATAATTTTAATAAGAATTTTTACTCACTTAAAGCTGAAAAACTCTCGGGTGCTTACATGCATTTAGATGAGGCTTCAGTTACCGGAACAGCAAATATTGTAATGGCTGCTGTTTTAGCAGAAGGAAAAACAACAATTTATAATGCCGCTTGTGAACCTTATATTCAGCAGCTTTGCAAGATGTTAAATCAAATGGGGGCAAACATTTTCGGCGTTGGCTCGAACCTTTTAACCATTGAAGGTGTTACTTCTCTCGGTGGTACAACACATACTATGCTGCCAGATATGGTTGAGGTTGGATCCTTTATTGGCTTGGCAGCCATGACAGGTTCTGATTTGACAATCAAAAATGTGTCCTATGACAATTTGGGAATTATACCGGATACTTTTAGTCGCTTAGGGATAAAAATGGAGCGAATCGGTGACGATATTCATATTCCGGCTCAAGATCATTATGAAATTGAAACATTTATCGATGGTTCTATCATGACAATTTCTGATGCAATTTGGCCGGGGTTGACACCTGATTTAATTAGCGTCTTTTTGGTAGTCGCTGCGCAGGCAAAGGGATCAGTGCTTATTCATCAGAAAATGTTTGAATCTCGCTTGTTCTTTGTGGATAAGCTGATTTATATGGGAGCGCAAATTATTCTTTGCGATCCACACAGAGCAACTGTTATTGGTTTAGATAACAAGGTTAAGCTCAGGGGAACTGTAATGTCATCGCCTGATATTAGAGCAGGAGTCGCATTATTAATTGCAGCATTATCTGCCGACGGAGAAAGTATAATTCATAATATTGAACAAATTGATCGGGGTTATGAACGAATGGATGAACGCTTAAATCGCATAGGTGCAAAGATTAAACGTATTGACTAAAATTCATATATTATGATAAAAACGAGACACTTAACACTGTTTTTTCTATTAATGAGCTCTGTTTTTGTGCTGAATGCTCAAGAAGCAAAAATTGGCTTTGAAATCGGAAATTTAGCTCCGGAAATTGAATTACCAAATCCTGATGGTGATACCATTTTGTTGTCCTCTCTAAGAGGCGAAGTTGTTCTGCTTGATTTCTGGGCAGGATGGTGTGGTCCTTGCCGTCGTGAAAACCCTGCTGTCGTTGAAACTTATAATAATTATAAAGATAAACGATTTACAATTGGAAAAGGATTTAATGTGTATGGATTGTCATTAGATAAAAATCGAAAAACATGGATAGATGCCATTGCAAAAGACAATTTGACATGGACGCAGGTGTCTGATTTGTTGTATTGGCAATCTCCTTATGTTCGATTATATAATGTGCGTGGAATTCCTGCAAACTTCTTGCTTGATAAAAATGGAGTAATTATTGCTAAAAATTTACGAGGAGAGCGATTGGCGAAAACGCTTGATAAATATGTGATGAAAGACCCTTTGGTTGAATTACAAAGACTTACAAAAGAATATGAGGAAGTATTAGACATCCTTAGTGAGCACGATGATTATGCGAGTTTTGAAAAAGAAATTGGCAAAATTGAAAAACAGTTAGAAAAACTTTCCGAAGAAATTGAAGCATTAAAATCGGCGGTTGATTAATCGCTTTTGACAGATTTGCATAATGCCTGCCAACTTGTCGTTTTTTTTGAATTGGCAGGCATTTTGCTTAAGGAGATTTCTATTAATACAACGCAATCGAATTTTTTAGAAAAATGAAACAAAACGATACAAATAAGCAAGCGAAAGAAAAAGAGGAAGTTTTGGAGGAGCAAGCAAAGGCTGAACAAGTTGAAAACAGCAAGGAGGAAGAAAAGAAAACAACATCCAAAACGAAATCGAGTGGGGCTAAAAAATCAAAAAAGAAAGTGGAGAATAAAAAAGATAAGCAAATTCGCGAGCTTCAAGAGCGTGTCGATGAGCTTAGTGATAAATATATCCGCTTATCTGCAGAGTTTGATAATTACCGAAAACGAAGCTTGAAAGAAAAAATGGACTTGTATAAAAATGCCGGAAAGCAAATTTTTGAAAACTTGCTTCCCGTTATTGATGATTTTGAGCGTGCAATTGAGCTTTCACAAAGTGCTGAAGATGTTGATGCCATGAAAGAAGGAATGGTACTTATTCATTCAAAATTTCTCGGATTTTTGAAACAAGAAGGTATTACTGAAATGAATTCCATCGGAGCCGAATTTGATACTGATGAGCATGAGGCGATTACAAAAATCCCGGCTCCCGAAGCATCTTTGAAAGGAAAAGTTGTTGACGTGATTACCAAAGGATATAAAATTAATGACCAAATTTTAAGATACAGCAAAGTTGTTGTGGGAGAATAATATGGAGAAAAGAGATTATTACGACATACTCGGGCTTTCAAAATCAGCATCGACAGAAGAAATTAAAAAAGCATATCGTAAAAAAGCGATACAGTATCATCCTGATAAGAATCCGAATGATACGGAAGCCGAGAAAAAATTCAAAGAAGCTGCTGAAGCTTATGAGGTATTAAGAGATTCCGAAAAACGCCAGCGATACGATCAATTTGGTCATGCCGGTGTGAAAAATGGTGCTGGTGGATTTAGCGGTGGCGGAATGAGTTTTGAAGATATATTTTCTCGTTTTGGTGATATTTTTGGTGATGCCGGATTTGGTGGCGGATTTGGTGGTGGCTTCGGCGGCGGTTTTGGCGGTGGATCTCGTCAGCGTGTTAACAAAGGATCAAATATCCGTGTCAAAGTGAAATTGACAATGGATGAAATCGCCAACGGCACAACAAAAAAAATGAAAATTAAAAAGTATTTGTCCTGCGATGCGTGTAATGGCACAGGCGAGAAAAATGGGAACTCATCTCGCACTTGCCCGACTTGTCACGGCTCCGGCGTTGAAAACCAAGTAACAAATACAATTCTTGGGCAAATGCAATCTCGCACAACCTGCCGTACATGTGGCGGAACAGGAAAAACCATTCAGGAGCGTTGTCCAAAATGTAATGGAGAGGGCGTAACACGTGGCGAAGAAGTCGTTGAGGTAAAAATTCCTGCAGGAATGTCAGAGGGCATTCAATTGTCCGTTTCCGGAAAAGGGAATGCTGCCCGTAGAGGTGGTATAAACGGTGATTTGCTGGTTGTTATTGAGGAGGTTGAACATCCCGACCTTATACGTGACGGAAACGATTTGTTGTATAATCTCTTTATTAGTATTCCTGATGCGATACTTGGCGCAACAGCAACTATCCCTACTTTAGAAGGAAAAGTCAAAGTGAAAATTGATTCCGGAACGCAAAGCGGAAAAATTCTGCGACTTAGAAATAAAGGAGTCCCTGATATTAACGGCTATGGTAAAGGTGATTTGTTAGTAAAAGTTAATATTTTTATTCCAAGAAACTTGCCGAAAGAAGATCGCAAACTCATGGAAAAATTGCAGGAAGCAGAATCGCTTAAACCACAAAAACAAGGTAAATCCGGCTCCGAAGATGATGGCTTTTTTAGAAAAATGAAAGATATCTTTGAATAAAAAATAAGGTATTTATTGCATTATATTTTAAGCTTAGTTTTGAAACTGACCTTTTTGCTTTTATTTGGCATGTTTCATCCCAAAATTTCTTCGTTTATTTGCAGCAAAATTAATTCTTATCCATGGGCGTTTGGTCGCAACTTTTAAAGGAAGAAAAGAAAAGCTTTTGGCTACATTTACTGTACTCTGTTTTTGAAGGGGCAGTAATGGGTGGAATTTTGCTCAATGAATTTATTTTTCTAAAATCCATGCATGGGAGCGAGGTTAAACTTGCTGCTTTATTTGTTATTAGTATCGCTGTTTATATCCTTCTCGTTTTATTCAGTGAGTTTATTCGCAGAACCACTCGCAAACGTATTATGTTACGATGGGTTGGCGTAATCACAAGGCTTCCGTTGTTGTTGTTTTTCTTTTTTCCAAAGGATGCTTTTGCGTATCTGAATACTGAAGTTTATCAGTATTTATTTCTCGGTATTTTTCTGATTTATTATCTCGGTGTAATTGTAATTCATCCTACAATTAATCAGTTGCTTAAAAACAATTATCGTGATGAGCACATGGCGAAATTGTATTCGTGGGCAACAACTGCCAATAAATTAGTGGTGTTGTTAGTGAGTTTCGGTCTCGGAATTTTGTTAGATGCAAATTACTATGCTTTCCGAATTACTTGGCCTTTAATGGGCATTTCAGGTATATTCGCTGTGTATTTTCTATCAACAATTCCTTATACTCCGGTTGAAAAAGTGTTTCCAAGGCCATTTTTTGTTGCAATAGGTGATTCAATTCGTCGAATGGGAGATATTTTAGTGAAAAATAAACCATATCGCGATTTTGAAATCGGATTTATGCTTTACGGATTTGCTTTCATGTTTACAGTAACCGTAATTACTTTGTATCTTGAAAATGTCTTGCACCTGTCTTACACTTCTGTGGCATTTTATAAAAACACGGGAAATTTAGTTTTATTGGTCGCTATGCCTTTGTTTGGAGTTGTCCTCGGAAAAATTGACCCACGGAAATTTGCACAAATATCCTACAGCTTTATGTTTCTTTACATTTTATTTGTCGGACTGAGTGAGTTTGTCGAGACAAGTTTTGTATGGAACGATTTGAACATTGTGTTAATGGTGCTTATCGGATTTGTTTTCTTCGGATTGTTTCAATCTGCCATGAACCTGCAATTTTCAATCGGGTCTGCATATTTTGTGACAAATCCCGCTCATGCCGGCGATTATCAGGCCGTTCATTTGTCATTGGTGGGTTTTCGCGGATTGTTTGCTCCATTTGTCGGTTTGGCTTTATACCGAAGTCTTGGTTATTTCCCAACCTTTATGATTGCATGCGGCTGTCTTCTTGCTGCAATTATTTACATGCAAATAAGTTACAAACGCTACGATTTAGTGAAATAAATTGCTTTTTATTGCTGATTGAATCTACGGTCTCATCTATTTTCACAGAATGAACAAGTTTATCTCTTTGCTGTTTTGATGTTAACTTGCATATGAAAGTTAATAAAATGAAAACAGTTTTAGCAGTATTGATTATTCTTGTGTTTGTAATGTCAAGTTGTGAGAAAAAAACATATTATGACGTTGATTTTTTTGTAAAAAATATTTGCGAAGAACAAATAAAAGTAGATTATTCAGTAAGAGTTTGTTCCTCTATCGATAATGATTGTTCTCCTCATAATTTTTCAGATTTGATAAATGTAAACCAAAGTATGGAATTATACGTGAAAGATGATATGTCTGATGATGGAAAAATTGAAGATGTCTTTTATGAATTTGAAATATTTAAAGGTTCAGAAAAATCGAACTTGGATATTTGGAATTCAGAGAAATTGATAGAAACAAAATATGATGAGAGAATTGAATATATACTAATAGTTGACTCTACTTATTTTGAATAACAAATAGTCAAGGAGAAAAATATGTGTGGTAATAATGTAAAAATAACAGCGGAAATAGTAGTACCTCTGGCTGTTGGCAGGTAGGTATGAGTATTATAGCCCGCTTAAAAATAAATTGCAACTTAAAAAATTATAGTTCCATAATCGACTATTATTTATATATTTACCGTTAGGTACAAGCAGGAGAAACGAACTGTAATGACAAATTTGCTATAAGATAAAGAATCAGGTTGTAAACCTATAAATATTGAAATTTTATGTGTTATACCATTTATTAATCAAAATTGTAAGTATATGCCGATGTAGATTCAACACCGATAAGCGTAGCATATCGGTAGTTTTGAATCACAATCGGTATTAAATTTGAATAAGATGAAAATTTTTAAAACTATTGTGCTCATATTGCTTCTTGCAATTATTTTGACCTTTACAATTCAAAATATTGAATTGGCAAAATTTAAGTTCTTAAATTGGTCAATTGAAATTCCCTTATCCGTTGCAAGTATTGTAATTTATGTGCTTGGAGCTGCAACCGGAGGCTTGCTTTTTTCTTTATTGAGAAAAGTGATAAGTCCATCTAAAAAAGAGAAAGCAGAGAAGCCTGATAAGGTAGAAAATGAGTATTAAAATATTGTCATTTACCAAACAAGGCTTGTTTCATGCGAAGCAAGTCTTGTTGTATGTGATAATTGTATTTTGTGTGAATTAATATTTCATTTGTTTTGTTTTCTCAAAAAATTCTATTTATTTTTGATAAAGAAACACTTTGGTCATAACAATGCCATAATATAAATTAACATGAAAAATTGCTTATTTATCATCTTATTTTTAATTTTTCCTTTGCTTGGATTTTCACAAACAGATACTTTGGATCAGTCTGGGCAAACCGAACAACAAGAAATACATTCCTTGGGAAAACACGGTATTGGAATTGCTGCAGGCTTTACAACAGGTTTTGGATTATCTTACAGGCATTATTTTGATAAATTTCGAGTGCAATTGACCTTTGGTCCTGCGATAACTTTAGATGATTTTTATGCGAGTGTAGGCTTGGGCTTGATGTATGAGTTGGGAAATAGTGAAAAGACAAGTTTCTATTTATATCAAGGAAGTCATTTGCTTTATGATTCCTATGAAACGTATGCTTTTTTTGGTGTTGGTATAGGATTGGAGTTTGTTGTGTTTAAACAATTGTCTTATAATATTATGTTGGGCTATGCTGCATGGGAAAACTTTGAACGATTTTTACCAACAGGGGAAATGGGATTTTATTATCGTTTTTAAATTAAAATTATGAAAAAAATACTCCTTATAATATTCGTTTCGTTTTTAACTTTGAGTTCGCTATTTGCTCAGAATTCAAGGACTGAAAGCAACTTTACAAGCCGAAAAAATGCACTGGGTTTTTCTTCTAATAGCTTATCAAATTTCGGGTTAACCTATCGGCATCATTTTAATGATTTTGCAATTCAGCCAAATTTTGCCTTTTCCATATCGGATTTTGAGGAAAAGTGGGAAGGCGGTGTGAATTTTTTGTACTTTTTACGCTATGATGAACGGACTGCATTATTTGTTTATCAGTTGAATACTATCCAGTATAGGAAATACAAAAACGTTTATGATTATTATCCCGGTTATTATTATGATAATTCAACGTCCGAATATTTAGACTGGACAAATTCTGCCGGTTTTGGGTTTCAGTTGCAATTTGGAGAGTGCATAAGTTTAGATCTTATGTATGGGCTCGGGTATTACAGTGAATTTGAAGTATTCACCTTGAGCGGTGGTTTTGCATTAATGTATTATTTTTAAAACAATGGCATGAAAAAAATTAATTTAGTACTTTTTGCTTTATTTGTGATAAATACCGGTTTTTCTCAAACTGTGAATTCTGAAAAACCTGTTGCTTCAAATGAATTTAAACATGCACTGGGTGGAGCTGCAGGGTTTACTACCGGCTATGGTTTGTCTTACCGATATGATTTTGGAAAATATATGCTGCAGGCCGCTTTTGCTCCCTATGTAACAGAACCAAAAACTAGAATAAGTGCAGGTCTAACATTTATGTTTCGCCTTGTTAATGACAAGAAAACAAGTTTGTTTCTTTATCAGGCAAATCATTACATGTATTACAAATATGATGATTTTAATTATTATGGTCCTTCAGAAACTATAATTGATGAGTATGTGAATAATGGAATTGGAATTGGTTACGAAATCCGCTGGGACAGAGTGTCGCTAAATTTTATGACCGGTTATGCTGCCTATCGCAATTTCTCAGAGTTCAATATGACAGGTGAACTTGCCATATTTTATCGGTTTTAATTAGAGTTTGTCCATAAAGTCAGAGCTTGTCCATAAAGTAATTATAACTCATAAAAGCATATCAGGGCTAAAGCCCTTTCTATTTTATATTTCACCTCAAAACCCCGACATAAATGTCGAGGTTAATCGGTTTTATTAAGCACACGCTTAACCCTGACCTTCAGGTCGGGGTTAATAAGGATATGAAGGACAAAATGGGCTTTAGCCCTGCCAAAACTTTGTTGATTTATACCAATTGTGAATCAATTTTTTGCTTCCGCTTTGAATCTACATCGGCATAATACTTACAATTTCAGAACAACTGACTTAGACGGATTTAAGATGAACCCAACATGGATGGTCTCAGGAAAAAGTTCTTAGTAAATGAGATTTATCATGCTTATATTTAATGACTTACATTATCGTACATTATATTTTTTAGTGATACTATTTGTTTTGGTATCAGTCTTAAATCCGAGTGTTATTTTGTAGGGTTATATAAACCAAGCTTTTACCTTTTTAAGGTCAGTTGTTCTGAATTTTGATTAATAAATGGTATTACAGGTCATCCCTACGGGATTTATTTTCTATCGTAATTTGCAACCATGAACTACCGTTCATGGCTATAAATAGAAAGTTCCTACGGAACTATACGAATCTTCGAATGGAAAAAAGATGAGGGAAAATTTTTTACACCAAAGACAAATAATGTAAATGGTTGATAATTAATTCTGTCCCGTAGGGACTAACTATTTGTAACACTGCACGGAAGTGCTGTGTAAATAAATACAAATAAGAATAAAGTCCTGTAAGGACGTCCTAAAAAATACATTTAGAGAAGAAGATCTTTTTTAATTTTATGATTAATCTTTATGGTATTAGTTGAGCACACGCTTAACCCTGACCTTCAGGTCGGGGTTAATAAAGATATGAAGGATAAAATGGGCTTTAGCCCTGACAGAATTTTATTGATCTACCTCGTTTACTAACAGCAACTTACACATTCTGCTTTATGAACTTTACAAACTTTCTACTTTACTAACTTTATGAACTTCACTAAATCAATTGAGCACACGCTTAACCCCGGCCTTTAGGTCGGGGTGGTAAGGATATGAAAGATGGAATAGGCTAATTACAACTCATAAAAGCATATCAGGGCTAAAGTCCTTTCTATTTTATATTTCACCTCATACTAAATTGCTATCAAGATGCTGATTAAGAAAATAAATTATTTTTGTTTTGTTTTTCTTCACAAAATTCTTGCATAGCCATAGCTACGGAATAATTTTTTGAATAAAAACAGGGCGAAAAGAAAT
>JAYEFQ010000066.1:0-16775 GCA_034658655.1 Bacteroidota bacterium | reverse complement strand
CTTTGTTTCGCCTATAGGAGTTGAATCTACATCGGCATTATACTGGCAATTTTAATTTTAAAATGGTATAATAAACCAGTTCCGTAGGAACTTTCTATTTTTAACCTAATGGTAGTTCGGGGATTAAAACAGACAATATGATTAAAATCCCATCAGGGATGATCTATTTTTGTAATACTATTTTAAAATCAAAAATTCCAGATATGCATCGGGACGCTCTTTTCTGTAAAACCAACTCACAGTCTTTTTAGCAACTATATATACAAAAAAAAGGAAAGCATAGCCTTCCTTCAATGTAGCGAGAGGCGGGCTTGAACCGCCGACCTCGTGATTATGAATCACGCGCTCTAACCAGCTGAGCTACCTCGCCATTTGTTTCAATTTACATTTCCGAAGCACCACCTATTAGCAAACAGATACCTCGGTAAATCAGACTGCAAATATAGTATCTTGATTTTATTTTTCAAACTATTTTGCATATTTACAATATTTTTTTTACCTTGCTAAACTAATATTTCAATTTAAGCTACAATGGCAGAAAAGATTAGATACGAATTAGAATACACTTTCAAAACGAGCCCAAAAATGCTTTATTACAGATTAGCAACAGCATCCGGGCTTTCTGAATGGTTCGCTGATGATGTAAAAGTACAAAAAAACATCATGACTTTCTCGTGGAAAGGAAGTGAACAAGCTGCAGAAATTCTCGAACGAAAAAAAAATATAAGTGCAAAATATCGCTGGGTGGACAATGATGAAGACAATTTCTTCGAGTTTAAACTCAACAAAGATGAACTTACAGGCGATTTGGCTTTAATAATCACCGATTTTGCAGATGACGAAGAAGAAAAAACGGATGACATTGAACTGTGGGACACTCAAATACAAGAACTCAAACGAATTCTCGGATTATAAAACAACACAGTTTATTATTGAAATTATTTCGCGACAATCAATTCCAAAATAAAAACATTAGTTTTGCAGTGTTAAATTAATGACTGTGCTAAAAAAACTTCACAAATATCTAATCAATGCATTTATCGGGCCACTGATAATCACCTTTTTCCTTTCTATTTTCCTTTTATTAATGCAATTTCTTTGGAAATACATTGACGACCTTGTTGGAAAAGGATTAGAATGGAATGTTATCGGAGAATTACTGTTATACGCATCGGTTACCCTTGTACCAATGGGATTACCACTTGCCATATTATTGGCATCCATAATGACATTCGGAAACATGGGAGAATCCCATGAACTTTTTGCCATAAAATCAAGCGGGATATCATTGTACCGAATCATGAAACCATTGGTGATTCTTGTCATTTTCATCAGTATTGGCGCATTCTACTTTTCCAACAATTTACTGCCATTCACAAACTTAAAAATGCAAACCCTACTACACGATGTACAACATCAAAATCCAGAAATTAGCATTCAAGAAGGAATTTTCACAAACAGCATTGAGGGTCTAAGCATAAAAGTGGACGAAAAAGATAAAAAAACCAATGAGCTAAAACATGTTTTGGTTTATGACCACAGGGTAAAGCAAAAACCAGCAAGCATAATTATTGCAGAAAGTGGAGAAATAAAAATGACGAGTGACAAATCATATATGATTATGAAACTCCGAAACGGGAAATTATATGATGAAGTCACTAAAAATGAACCCCGAACAAAACGAAGTTATCCGTATCAAAAAACTAGCTTCAAAGAACAAACCATTTACATTAAAATGGACGGATTAGGACTCAAACGTAGCGATGAAACTTTATTTAAAGACAATTATCAAATGCTGAGCATCAACCAATTGAATCAAGCAATTGACTCACTTTCCTATGACGTTGTACGACGAAAACATGTCATTGGAACAAATATTCTTAAATATTCACTTTTCAAAGGCTTACGAGGGCATAACCAACAAAATAGTCTGGTTGAACACACAAGAACCACAACAAAAACAAAAAGTGATGGTACCAAAGACACAGTTATTAAAACCTTCAAAACGCCATTTGGCTCAGATTTGATTATAAACCACAAGAAGAACCAAAACAAGGTGGAAAATGACACTGTCAAAAAAACCGCCAACAAAGAAAAAAACAAACAAGAAAAAACACAAAAAAACGACAAAGCAAAAAGCAAAAAGAATAAAGATAAATACACAACTCAATTCCCGTTTCTATACTTTGACAGTATCCCTAAAGAAGAAGTTACAATCATTGATTTAGATAGTCTATTTAACAGCAACTCTGTAATTGAAAAAAACAAAGCACTTAATGTTGCACTAAATTATTCACGTTCAGGACAAACTTACATTTATTATGCAACACGAGAAATTGAAGGTAACCGACGTTGGGTAACACGACACGAGATTGAATGGCATAAAAAGTTTATCCTTTCTATTTCATGTTTAGTCTTATTCTTTATTGGAGCTCCGCTCGGAGCAATCATCCGTAAAGGAGGAATCGGAATGCCAACAGTAATTTCCGTAATTTTCTTTGTTTTCTATTTTGTCATTACGATGTTCAGTGAAAAAATGGTACGTGAAGCAATTTTACCGCCAGAAATCGGAATGTGGATTGCTACCGCGATATTATCACCAATTGGGCTTTTATTAACAATTAAAGCCGCAAATGATTCAATGAATATCCGCCCAGAATCTTATAACAAACTAAAAGAAAAACTTAAAATAAAAAGGCATAGAAAACAAATTAAAAAAGTCAAAAATACCTGATTTTTTTTCTATCTTGCAGGCTCGTTTGAGACGATTATTGTGATGAAGATTCTCTTTCTGGCAAATAAAGTTCCTTGGCCTCTAAAAGATGGAGGAGCAATTGGTACATTCAGCATTTCATACGGGCTTGCTAAATCAGGATGCTCAGTGGATATGCTCGCAATAAACACACCAAAACATCACATCAACACCAAAGACATCCCCGAAAGCATTCGTAAAACAATGTTAATTGAAACCGTTTCAATTAACACGAATATTTCGCCTGTTAAACTCATACAAAACTTTTTGTTTTCTAATAAACCATATATTGCTAAGCGATTTCACAATCAAGAATTTAAAAATGCACTTGCCAATAAATTAAAAGAAAACAAATACGATGTTGTCATCCTCGAGATGCTTTACCTTAGTGCGTACATCCCAACAATTCGAAAGCACTCAAATGCCCATATTACAATGCGTGCTCCGAATATTGAACATGAAATCTGGATGCAAATCGCAGAAAACACAAAAAATCCGATTAAAAGCAGTTACTTAAGCAATATGGCAAAGCGAATCAGGAAAATGGAACAAAAGGTAATGAACCAATATGACAGCCTGATTCCTGTATCACAAGTTAATGCCGAATCATACAAAAAAATGGGCGTGAATGTGCCAATTTTCAGAACAACAACAGGGGTATTTCTTGACCAAATCCCTCAGAATCCTGAAATTAAAGAAGAAAATGCACTCGCACATATTGGCGCATTAGACTGGATCCCAAATTTCGAAGGATTAAAATGGTTTGTGGACCAAGTCTGGCCAATAATTCACGAAGCGATACCAGACCTGAACTTTTACATTGCCGGCAGAAACGCACCGGAACACGCAGCCAGCGTTTTCAACAAAGACCAAATCAACTACCTTGGAGAAGTGCCTGATGCCTACGAATTCTTACAGTCAAAATCCATACTGATTGTTCCATTGCTTAGCGGAAGTGGAATGAGAGTGAAAATTATTGAAGGACTTGCACTCGGGAAAAGCATTGTTAGTACCGAAATTGGTGCTGAAGGAATTGCAATTAAAAACAATGTACACATTAAAATTGCTAACGAGCCAAGAGATTTTGCAGATGCATGCATTCAACTTTATAAAGACAAAAAACAAAGAGAAAACTTATCTAAAAATGGGAAACAATTTGTTCATGAAACATACGACAATCTGAAAATTGCAAAAAACTTATGCGATTTTTATAAAAAACAAGTAAAATGATTGCACTACAAATAATATTATTTCTGTCTATCGCAAGCATTTTACACAGCTATGTATTGTATCCCCTATTCATAAAACTCGCTGCAAAAGGAAAAACCATTTCAGATCAAAGCTTTTCGTATTCAGACAAGCTTCCAATGGTTTCTATTCTAATGGCTGCATACAATGAAGAAGCAGTCATAGAAGAAAAAATTTCAACAATTCTTAATACCAATTATCCACAAGAAAGAATAGAAATACACATTGGTTCTGACAATTCCAAAGACAAAACAAATGAAATTATTAAAAAACTTGCGAAAAAAAATAGAAACATCCATTTTACCCCTTTTACAAACAGACAAGGAAAAGTATCAATAGTCAATCAACTTGAAAAACAGGCACAAGGCGAAATACTCATCCTAACTGATGCAAATGTTATGTTTCATCATGACACCATTTTTGAATTAGTTCGCTATTTTAAAGACGATACTATCGGACTAATTGACGCAAAAATGATAAATACAGGGCTGCAAAAGGAAGGCATTTCATTTCAAGAAAAATCATACATATCACGTGAGGTGTTTATAAAACAACACGAAAGCGTTCTTTGGGGCAGCATGATGGGGCCTTTCGGCGGATGTTATGCCATAAAAAAATCACTGTTTCATAATGTGCCGAACAATTATCTTGTGGACGATTTTTTCATTTGCATGAAAGTGCTCGAACAAAATAAAAAAACCGTTAATAATTTAGATGCAAAGGTTTTTGAAGATGTATCAAATAATTTGCAGGATGAATTTCACCGAAAAATCCGTATTGCAACAGGAAACTTTCAAAATTTAACCCATTTCAAACATTTATTATGGCCATTTTGGGAAGGAAAAGCCTTTGCATTCATGTCTCACAAAGCCTTAAGATGGCTAGGTCCTTTCTTTTTAATATTCATAATAATCAGCCTAACGATACTTGCATTTCACAATACATTCTATCTGATTTTGGCAATTGGCACATTTATTATCATTACATTGCCATTTTATGACTTTTTACTTAAAAAAAATGAAATACATAATGTAATTTTGCGTTTTACAACGCATTTTTTCACAATGAATCTTGCATTACTAATCGGATTCTTTAGAAATTTAAAAGGAGTTAAAACAAATGTCTGGAAACCCACAAAACGATTTCAGTAATCAACTGAATAGCATTCCCGAAGCAATTGAAGCTATCCGTAAAGGAGAGGTAATTATCGTTGTTGATGATTATGACCGCGAAAATGAAGGTGATTTTGTTGTCGCTGCCGAAAAGATTACCCCTGAAATTGTCAATTTTATGGCAAAACACGGCAGAGGCCTCATCTGTACATCAATAACAGAAAGTCGTTGCAATGAGCTGGATTTAGAACTAATGGTAGGAAAAAACACTTCCCTGCATGAAACACCATTTACTGTTTCTGTTGACCTTAACGGGCAGGGATGCACGACTGGGATTTCCGCAAGCGATCGCTCCAAAACCATTAAAGCACTCGTTAATCATAGTACAAGGCCTGCAGATTTAGGACGCCCAGGACATATTTTTCCGCTTAAAGCGAAAGACAATGGCGTGTTAAGACGCTCAGGACATACTGAGGCAACCGTCGATTTAACAAGGCTTGCCGGACTAACTCCCGGTGGTGCACTTGTGGAAATCATGAATGAAGACGGAACCATGGCACGCATGCCGGAGCTAATTAAAATCGCAGAAAAATTCGATCTGAAAATTATCGCAATAAAAGATTTAATCGCTTATCGTTTAGAAACGGAAAGCCTGATATCAAGAGGTGTCAGAGTTCCACTACCAACTAAATACGGCAATTTTGATTTAATCCCTTTTAAACAATCATCAAATGGGCTGGAGCATGTCGCACTTATCAAAGGAGAATGGGCTCCAGATGAAAATATTATGGTACGAGTACACTCATCATGTGTTACTGGGGACATTTTCGGCTCACAACGATGCGATTGCGGAGATCAACTACACGAATCCATGCGTATGATTGACCGCGAAGGAAAAGGAGTACTGCTATACATGAACCAAGAAGGCCGCGGAATTGGACTCATGTCCAAGATTGAAGCATACAAATTACAAGATGAAGGCATGGACACCGTTGAAGCAAATATTCATCTCGGTTACGGTGCAGATGAAAGAGATTATGGTGTAGGTGCGCAAATTCTACGCAGTTTGGGTGTTCAAAAAATTCGCTTACTAACCAATAATCCAGTAAAGCGTGCCGGATTAACTGGTTACGGACTGGAAATTGTCGCAAATGTCCCCATCGAAATTGAACCAAATAAATACAACATCCGCTATTTAAAAACCAAGCGCGACCGAATGGGACATGATTTGCATTTACCACCCGATAATGACAATATAAAACAATAAATCATGTTGAATATTATTTTTATGGGAACTCCAGATTTTGCAGTTCCCTCACTTGAGATTCTACATAAAAATCATAATGTATTGGCTGTCGTTACTGCACCAGACAAGCCTGCAGGCAGAGGTAGGAAATTAAAGGCTTCTCCCGTAAAAAACACAGCACAATCACTCAACATCCCGATATATCAACCAGAAAAGCTTAAAGACGCAGATTTTGTGAATGCCATGGAAACATTAGCACCTGATTTAATGGTTATAGTTGCCTTCAGAATGTTGCCCAAAATTATATGGAAAATTCCAAAAATCGGAACATTCAATCTACACGCATCACTGTTACCACAATACCGAGGTGCTGCACCAATCAATCATGCAATTATTAATGGTGAAAAAATAACAGGAAACACAAGCTTCTTTATTGATGAAAAAATTGATACTGGTAATATTCTTTTACAAGATGAAATTGAAATATCGGACAATGATACTGCAGGTTCTTTACATGACAAATTAAAGCAACATGGAGCTGGTCTAGTTTTAGAAACGGTTAATAAACTGGAAGCTAATCATATAGAAGCAAAACCACAAAGTTCAGCACAAATTATTAATCATGCACCCAAAATATTTAAAACAGATTGTGAAATCGATTGGAAAGCCGATGGGAAAAAAATCCACAATAAAATTCGCGGGTTAAGTCCATACCCTGGCGCTTGGTCAAATATCCGTTTCCGTGATGAAAAAAGCAGCATGAAAGTATTAAATGCGAAATTCATCCAACAAAAGCATAATGCCGAAATCGGACAAATCATTCAATCCGAAAAAGATAAAATTCTAGTGGCTGTAAAAAACGGGATTATTCAAATTACCGAATTACAAATCCAAAGCAAAAAACGCCTTAGTGACACTCAATTTCTGAATGGATATAAGATTGATGATTTAAAAATAGATTAGTTTTTAAAATTTAATATTTTTAAACGACCACCAACACATGATTATCAAATATTAACCGTTCTTTTTGTATTTCAACACTGTGGCTTTTGGTTTTTCATATGCAATTTAGGACACCACAAATACAATAAACAACACCACGTATTATTTTAACCGTTTTATTTTTTTTGCATAATAATTATTACAATCTTTGCATTGCAATGGCGTTATAATTATGCCAATAGGCATTAATTGTAATGGTTAAGTTAGTTTTAATTGGTTTTTCCAGACAGTCTCCCCGACTGTCTGGTTTTGTTTTTAGGGGGTATGATGAAATAAATTGACAGTTTTAAATGAAGTTATTTCGGAGCAAAACTGGATTTAACAATCATAAAAAAACAAAGTAAAAAAAATATTTACCTATCCACACAACAATTTTCAAACTTACGAGTTATATATATACTTCTGAAGTGCAACAAGCACTAAGTAGTAATGGTTAAGTTAGTTTTAATTGGTTTTCCGGGCAGTCTCTCAGGCTGCCCGGTTTCTTTTTACTCAATTTTCATTCCGAGAAAAAATCTGCAAAAAACAACACACAAACAAGGATATCACAAATTATTAAACTTTTCTTAAACATTATCAAAAAGAAAACAATTTCACATTTAAGAAGTTTATACAATAACTTATAGGCTAAAAAGTCCATAATTATAATGGTTTAGTTAGTTTAATTGGTTTTCCGGCAGTCTCTCAGGCTATCGGGTTTGTTTTTAAGGCTCTATTAAACTACAATGTTATTTCAAATATTTTAATCAAAGTTATATCATTTTAAAATCAAAAATTCCGATATTATGCCGATATAAAATCCACAACATGGCGGATGCAAGAAATAAATTGCATCAGCTATTTCAATTCACTATCGGTATTATTGATATTTTTACCGTCATGCGTCAATACAAGTTTGGGACTTTAAATTTCAAAACTTATCCGGCTAAGACAGATTTCAAATATCGAATGATAAACTTAACACTATACAACAAAACAGGACGTCACAAGGAATAAATAACTTTGACATTTTTATTTAATATCACTTGAGCCTGCATTATTCATAAACCCCAATCAAATGTTAAATATTTCTTAAAATTAAATTCTCATGCAACAATTTTCTTTCAGAGTAGTTTATATAGTAACTTAATTTATAGGCTGAAAAGCCCATATTGTAATGGTTTAGTTAGTTTAATTGGTTTTCCCGGCAGTCTCTCAGGCTGCCGGGTTTGTTTTATGCAGAAAAGCAGTAAATAATACAGGCTAACTCAACACCTCACCTTTCAACATCACCATACCAATTAAATCACTGCCGTATGCATAAGGCAAAAAATGTCGGCTCGGAATATCAGGACAAGAAAACAAATTCGCATATTTCCCTTTTGCAATACTTCCGAAATCCTCACTTAATCCCATCGCATAAGCTGTATTAATCGTGCTTGCGTTTAAAGCCTCATCAGGTGTTAAACGATAATTAACACAAGCGAAAGAATTCATTAATTTCATATTTCCTGTCGGAGATGATCCGGGATTATAGTCTGATGCAAAAGCAACAGGCAATCCGTAATCTATCATTTCTCTTGCCGGAGCAAAAGGCATATTTAAAAAGAACGCAGCACCGGGTAAAACCGTAGGCATGGTATCTGCATCCATCAACACATCCATTTCTTCTTTCTCAGTGTATTCAATATGGTCCACGGAAAGCGCAGCATATTTCACAGCAACTTGTATTCCTCCCGATTTTGCCAATTCGTTCGCATGGATTTTTGGTTTCATCCCATATTTCATTCCGGCCATTAAAATTCTATCAGTATCTTCAACGGTAAAAAATCCTTTATCACAAAACACATCAATATAATCGGCTAATTCTTCCGCAGCAACTTGAGGAATCATTTCGTTGATTACCATATCAACATACTCAGTTTGTCGTCCTTTATATTCAGCCGGCACTGCATGAGCGCCTAAAAATGTGGCTACAACTTCAATAGGAGAAGTTTCCTTAATTCGTTTTATCACACGCAACATTTTCAGCTCATCTTCAGGATTTAAACCATATCCACTTTTTATTTCCACTGCACCTGTTCCCTGTGAAATTATTTCATGTATCCGCTTCATAGATTGTTCGTAAAGCTCATCCTCCGAAGTATTATGGAGCAACTTCGCAGAATTCAAAATTCCTCCACCTCGCTTTGCAATTTCCTCATAACTCAAGCCTTTAATTTTGTCAACATACTCAATTTCACGGCTTCCGGCATACACAAGATGAGTATGGGAGTCACAAAATGACGGAAATACATGATGCCCTGTCATATCCATTTCAACCAATTCATCACAGGATTGAATTGTTGCATTATCGTCCATGCTATCCATTAATCCAAAATCGGCAATCCGTTCTCCGTCAACCAACAACCACGCATTATCAATGCATTTCACATCATCCATGGCTTTCCCTTTTACTAATAAACGAGGATTATCCTCAACATTCACAAGCGATTTAATATTTTTCAACAAAACTTTCATAAGCGTTTCTTCTTTTTTTTGTAAAGATAAAAATTCAAAATGAGTTGAGAAGAAATCTGTAACGGTTTTTTCTACATTGCTTCAATGATAAATTATTAACGAATAAAAACTTTCATGCCTTTTCACAATAAAAACCGAAGAGAAATCATTATCTTTACTAATCAAAATAAATTAAAACAATCAAGCGTGAGATATATTGAATTTACAATACATGACAAAATTGCAAGCATTCAGCTCAACAAACCCGAAAAACTGAATGCCCTAGATCACGATTTGCTGAACGAACTTAGTGATTGTCTGACTCAATTAGAAGAGAATGAATCACTTAAAGCCTTGTTCATTACAGGAAATACACAAGCATTTTGTGCAGGCGGAGATTTGAATTATATGTCGAAAATGAATCAAGACGATGCCAAAGAAGCTTCAGCTTGGATTCAACACATTTTTAATCAAATTGAAGCCCTTCCGTTTTTCACTATCGCAATTGTTGAAGGCATTGCTTTTGGTGGCGGACTGGAACTTGCACTAGCCTGCGACATGAGAATTGCAAACGAAAATGCACAATTTGCCTTGCCGGAAATGCGTTATGGAATTATTCCCGCCGGCGGTGGCACTCGCAGATTCCAAGAACATACTGGATATGCCAATTGCATGTACACAATGAGCGCCAATAAAATACTGACTGCTAATGATGCGCTGAATCAGGGAATTATTCAGGAACTCGTTAGCAGTGAAGATATGCCTGCCTTTCTTGACAAATACAAACAGAAAATTTCATCCTACACAAATGAAAGCATTTATGAAGTCAAAGCACTTATAAAATCTGCAATGAGCAAATCTCGTCAACAGGCATTTAGCGATGAAGCTGAATTATTTGGAAAATTGATGGAACGCGAAGGCAGCAAAAAAATTCAATCTTTTTTTGAATCAAAGCAAAATAAACAATGAATCAATTTATATTTTCCGGAATGGGATTCGCTCCCGCCAAACACATTATAGAAAACAAACAGATTGAACAAGCCATTTTAAAAGGGTTTTATACCGGCTTCAATCACGAAAGAGTGCGTGCAGGCGACTCATACAATGCACATCTTAAATCAGGAGGCAAATTAACGCCTTTTGAATTTTTGGCAGAAGAAAAAATGGGATTCAAAAACAGAGCACACGTTGTTCCATTTCCACCGATTAAACCGGCATACAAATTTGCTGAAAACTCATTAGATTTAGCAGTAAAAGCAGTTGATGAAGCAATTAATGATGCCGGAATTTCACCTGATGAGATTGACGCCTGGCTTGTAGGAACAGCAACAGCACATGAAATGGCTCCAGGAACTGCAGAAACCTTAAAGTGTTATTTCGTTCCTTACGAAAATCAATCGCAATGCATGACTCTAACTTCTGCCTGTGTAGGATTCAATATCAATGTAGAACGTGCATTAAATATGATGCAAAATCATCCTGAGATGAAACATGTTGTTATTGCACATACCGAAGTCATGTCTGAATTATTGTTGGATGAACGGGATTTCGTCCCTGCAACCACTTTTGGAGATGCTGCTGCAGCCGTCATTTTAAGTCGTTCAGAATCCGAAAAGCCTGAAGGAGTTATCGCAATTAAAAATCATGAAGATTTACGAATGATTGATTTCCTTGGAGCACATAAAAATGGAAATCTTTACATGGAACCTCGCATCGTAAAATCACGTGCCGTTCCGAATATGATTCGTGTAACAAAAAACATTCTGCAAGAAACAGCCTGGAAAAATCAATACGATATATTCATCCCTCACCAAACCGGACATGCCATTGTTCACTCCGTTGCTGAAGCAGTAGAGGTTCCCCGAGAAAAACTCATTCAAGAAGTCCAATTAACATACGGAAACCTTTCAGGAGCATCTGTTCCTGCAAGTTTATATTTACTGAAAAAGCAAGGCAGATTAAAACCCGGCATGAAAATTCTTACAGCCGTTGCAGGATTAGGTGGTGAATACGGAGGATTTGCATACATCGTCCCTCAACAAAAAATGCCTAAAAAACGCAAAAAACGACTTGCAGGAAAACAAATATTCATTTCAGGCGCTACTGGAGAATTAGCTTCAGAAGTCGCCTTAAGAAGTCTGAAAGAAGGCGCAAATCTATTGCTTCATTATCGAAAAGACGGTAAGAAATTTGATGATTTAAAGCAAAAACTATCCGAATGGGAATCACAAATTACGTATTTCCGGGCTGATTTATCAAAACCTGAGGAGGTAAATAGCTTAATTGCCGAAATTAAAAAACAGACTGACACAATAAATTACATACTTCTGTCTGCAGCACATACAGGCAGTTTAAATCGAGCAAGTGACATTAGCGACAAAGAATTGAAAATGGCTGATCAAATAAATCATCGAGCAAATCGGGAAATCTGTGAACAACTGCATGAACAAATCAGCGAAAGCGTTGTGATTGTTGGCTCTGTAGCCGAAGATGCGCTATTCCCTGGTTCTTCGGCTTATGTCAGCAGCAAAAGGGCACTTCATGCTTTCGCAATCGATTTTGCACAAAATATGTACAATAAAAATATGCGAGTTGTGTATTATATGCCCGGCATTATTGACGGTGGAATGACATCCAAATTGAATCAGGCACAAGTTGCAATGTCCATGCAAAGCATAGGACAACAAGCAATTATTCCTATGGATGCGATTGCTGACAGAGTTTTTAAATCAATGTTTTTACCAAAAGTTCATGGAGTTCAAGCAAATTACGAAGGCGCCCTAATGGTAAGACGCGACGGTTACATTAAAGCATAAATTATGGAAAACTATATATTCAGCGGATTTGGTCACGCAAGCGGAAAATATAAAATCACGAATGAAGAAATCATTGAGGCGGTTAGAAAAGACTATTTAAAAGGTTTTCGTGAGGACAGAATTGAAAGAAGTGAAAATTACGCCAAATTTAAACGAACGCATCCGAATGTTTCTGCATTTGATTATTTTGCAGGATACAAAATGGGATTTTTCACACGCCATCATGTAACACCATTTCCCCCAACCCGCAAAAAGTTATATTATGCTGAGACATCGCTCGGTTTAGGCGTAAAAGCCATAAACGATGCAATAACAGATGCCGGATTACAAATTAATGATATTGCTGCCTGGTTTGCCAGCACCGTTTCACCGCATGAGCAAGCACCGGGAATTGCATCAACCATAAAAGCGTATTTTACAGATTTTGATAATGACACTCCCTGCATGAGCTTAACTTCTGGATGTTCTGGCTTTAACATCAATCTGGAACGTGCAATTGAATATCTGAAACAACATAAAAACGCAAAGCACGTAGTTGTAGCACATACAGAAACCATGTCGTCCTTTTTGACACAACGAATGAAATTTATTCCGTTTGTAACTTTCGGTGATGCTGCCGCAGCAGTAATTCTCAGCAAATCAGAAGACGACAAAAAAGAAGGTGTTTTAGAAATCACTAATTACCACGACATGCGCATGATTGATTTTGTCGGTGTGGACAAACAATCCAATTTGTACATGGAAGATTCCGTAATTAAAGATAGAGCAATCATCAACATGATAAAATCAGGGAAGGAAATACTGACAAAAACCGACTGGGAAACCAAGGAAGTTGACACCTTTATCCCCCATCAGACCGGTAGCGCAATTTTACTTCCGACAGCACAAAATATCGGACTTACAGACAAGCAGTTATTTCTGGAGCCGCAGAAAGAATACGGAAATGTTTCCGGCGCAACGGTTGCAATTGGTTTGTCCATGTTAAATGAGCAAAACCGATTAATTCCCGGGATGAAAATTTTAAGTACAGTTGCCGGAGTTGGAGGAAATTACGGAGGATTTACTTATTTAACACCTCAGCAAAAAAACACAGAAGAAAGCACGCTTCACTATCAAGATTTAATCAATAAAACAGCGGTTATTTGCGGCGCTTCGGGAGCACTCGGACAAGAAATTGCGATTGAACTCGGAAAACGCGGAGCAAAACTAATTTTACATTATCATAATGACAAAACCGCTCTGCAAGCAAAACTGGAAACTATAAATTTGCCTGAAAAACCCACATTTATTCAAGCAGACTTTATAAAACAAGACTCGCTGCTTTCCCTTATTGATAATATTAAAGCGAATACATCTCAGATTGATTATCTCATTCATGCAGCAGGAGTTTCCGAAAACCTTAATGAAACCTCGAAAACGCCTGATGCTGATAAGATTATGGAAATCAATCATTTTGCACCGATACAAATCACAAAAGCATTACAAAGCCAGCTAAAAGAAACTGTATTATTTCTTGGTACAACCGCAGAAGACATTCCTATTTCGGGTTTTCCGGGATTTACAGCATCAAAGTCTGCGCTTCACGGAGCAGTCGGAAGTGCGGCAGGAGAGCTTATCAGCAAAGGAATCCGAAGCATCTATTACATGCCGGCAATGCTGGATGACGGAATAAGTCGGAATATCCCGACAAAAATAGCCTTTCATTTTATGATGAAAAACGGACAAGAAAAGCCGGTATCAACACAAGCAACAGCAGAGCGTATTGTCAGCTCACTTTATATTCCAAAAGTGCTGGGCACACATAATACTTACGAAGGTCCTATGCTTGTCCGGCGTGACGGTTATGTACTGGAAACGGATGTGTAACGGGAAATTGTATTGCTCGTGGCAGTTGCGGGTTACTTTCCTTTCAAACCGAAACTAAAGTTTAAGCGGGGCAGTATCCTTTCAAATACTCACTTCACCTGCCATGAGCTATACAAAATGTTGTGATGAGTTTTTCCTTATCAGTTTTATCCGGTTGAATATTTCCTTATTGTTTTCTCTTTCTTCTTCAATGTCATAATCGTCTTGTAATCCAAGCCAGAATTTAGCTGAATTACCAAAATACGAACTCAATCTCAGAGCGGTATCAGCAGTAATTCTACGTTTCCCCTTAATAATTTGAGAAATACGTGTCTGTGGTATTTCAGTATCTTTTGAAACACGATATGCAGTTATCTCAAGAGGTTTAAGAAATTCCTCTATCAAAATCTCTCCTGGATGAATATTTTCCAATCTTTTCATTTTATTATCCTCCTTTATTTATGATAATCCATTATCTCAAGGTCATAAGTATGATTGTTTTCCCATCTAAATACGATTCTCCATTGGTCATTAATCCTAATACTATAAAAATCCTTACTTTTTCCTTTAAGCTTTTCAAGCCGATTAGATGGTGGAATCCTCAAATCAGCAAGATTTTGTGAGTTCTGAATCATCCTAAGTTTTCTGCGTCCAATTTGTTGAATCTCTAACGGAATCTTCTTAACTCGCTCTCCTTGCAATATTTTCTCAGTATCTTTTGACCCAAATGAAATGATCATACTATCCTTTTACATTACTAACGCCAAAGATAGCTGATTTGTTTCGAAATAACAAATAAGTTTTTGGAGTTCTAAATAAAGTCTGTCCATAATCGAAAAAACCTGTAATGGCACGTTCTAATTTTTTTATATCTTTTTCGGTTAAATAGTTTTTTGCAATATTGGTATCCGATTTTAGTATTCTGCCATCTGGCGAGTTTTTCCAAGTAGTTAATCCCATAAAATATTTTTCGGCATTGGCTTTTTTATAAATAATTTCTCCAGCTGTTTGCCCTGATATTGCAAAATGAAAACGATTTTAAACCGTAGCGTAAAAATCCTTTGTTGTTTGAGAATTTTCATCGTAATCAATACTACATTCTGAAAATATATCAGTTATTTGTTGATAAATTCTACGTTCGCTCGAACGGATAGAACGGACACGCTCCAATAACTCCTTAAAATAATCTTTACCAAAATATTTACCGTTTTTTAAGCGGTCATCGTCCATTATAAAGCCTTTAATCACAAATTCACGCAACAAATTAGTTGCCCAAATTCTGAATTGTGTAGCTTGTGCCGAGTTTACACGATAACCAACCGAAATAATGGCATCGAGATTATAATATTTTGTGGGTATTGTTTATGTTTTCCCTTCAACAGCACCGTGCTGAGTGGTTCTTTCCAAAATGGAAACAACCAGTTTTTCGTCTAATTCATTTTCTTCAAAAATATTTTTTAAATGTTTGCTAATTGCTGGCACTCTAACATTAAAAAAGCTCCGCCATACGTTTTTGAGTAAGCCAAACATTTTCGTTGTGAAAAAATATCTCAACTTTCACATCGCCATTTGGCGTAGTGTAGAGCAAAAAATCACGAAACTCGTCTTGTATGCTTAGTTTCATAGTGCTTAGTTATTAATGTTTAGTTGTTAGATTTTTCTTTGTATTCTTAATGATTATTGTAATAATTTTAATTATTTCTACGGCTATAATACTCCAAATATACTGATTTTCTTCAATGTTCAAGTTATTTACTAATTGAATTTTTGTATGTATTTCCAAATAAAACAGCATGAAATATTTTTTGCATTTGTTAGCGTCAACAATTTATTGGAAATACTTACATTTAATTTGTCCAGTCTTTATTATCTTTTTCTTTTTTAAATTATAAATCCTTTTTTCAAGATAACCTGTACGTCCACCTTCGGATTCCCATTTTTTTGATTCCGGACAGTCTGGTTTATTTGTCGGTTCTTATATTAATGGGAAAAAACAAATAATCTGTTCATCTTTTAATTTTATATCACCTCTATAGCTTAAATTAATGCACAATTCATTATTTGATAAATCATAAATATAAAAATCCTGCTTGTTTTTTGCATTATTGTAAGCGCATATTAGCAAATCTTTCAATTGTTCACAAGGTAGCACTATAATCCTCAAAGCATTGTGATTAACTTCTTGCTTACACATATTCTAGCCTCCTTATTGTGTATTCGAGAGAGCCGTGTAGTTTCGTTTGGAAAGAACGGGATATCGGGCCTCGCAATTTTCA
>JAYEFQ010000065.1:0-16833 GCA_034658655.1 Bacteroidota bacterium | reverse complement strand
ATCATTCTGCTTAATTAATTCTTGTATGAGTAAATTCTGATCCAAAATTTTTGCTTTTGTCAAAAGTAGTTGGCAAAGATGGTTAAAACCAAATTTTTTAAGCAATAGTTATCAATACTAAACATTGGCTTTTGTTGATATCACTTGATTTTTAAAAAAAAACAAGTGCTTCAGAATTGAATATTCAAAAAAGGATTTAAAAATCTACAAATAATCAACTCTCATGAAGTTTAAAACTTTGAAAAACCCATAAGTTATCCACAAAACAAAACTAATATTGTTAATACCAGTTAATTTTTTTTATTTTAGCACTGATTAGTTACAAAAAAGGAAATATGAAACGTATATGTATTGTTTTTTTTGCTTTGATTTGCAGTTTGTCTGTTAGTTCACAGGTTTTTAATAAGATGGATAAAGCTGTGTTTAAATCCACAACAAATGGGTTTTACGAAACTGTTATCATGCCATCCGTGAAAGTAAATTCTAAACCAGTAAGCCAGACTTTTCTGAGCATGGAGTTTCCCGGAAATTATCCCACCAATATTGCGAATTATGAAACCCTTTGGCATATTATTCCGAAATCTCAAGGAAATACCGGTACTTGCTGGTGTTTTGCAGCTACTTCGTTTTTAGAGTCTGAAATTATGAGGCAGCAAAGTGAGACTATTGATTTATCCGAAATGTATTTTGTGTATTGGGAATATGTTGATAGAGCTTTAGATTTTGTGCAAACCCGTGGTGAAACCTATTTTGAACAGGGTAGTGAAGCCAATGCGCTTAAACGTTTAATCCCTAAATACGGCTTTGTGCCTGAATTTGCTTATCCGGGGAAACCGAAGTATCGCGAGTTTCATTCGCATGGTGAGATGCTTGCTGAAATGAAAACCTACCTTAATGGTGTTAAAATTTCTGGTGAGTGGAACGAAAAACTTGTTGAGGCCGGTATTCGAAGTATTTTGGATGCACATATGGGCGAAGTTCCCGAGGAATTTACCTTTAATAATCAAATTTATACAGCACAATCATTTTATGAATTTATTGATGTAGATGTGCTTGGTATGTTTAGTTTTATGTCAACTATGTCTGCTCCTTACGGACAAAAAGCAGAGCTTGTGGAGCCTGATAATTGGTGGCATAGCGATGATTATTATAATGTGGAATTGGATGATTATTATCAGATTATTGAAAATGCAGTGAAAAGTGGATACAGTATTTGTATCTGTGGCGATGTGAGTGAACCAGGATATAATAGCCGCAAAGAAGTCGCTCTAGTTCCTGATTTTGACATTCCTGCTGAGTATATTAATGAAAGCAGTCGTGAATTGCGCTTAAATAATAAATCGACAACTGATGACCATTGTATTCACATTGTTGGATATCAAAATGTTGATGATGAAACGTGGTTTTTGATAAAAGATTCAGGCTCAGGAGGTTTTGATGGGAAAAATAAAGGGTATCGCTTCTATCACGAAGATTACATCCGCTTAAAAATGATGAATATTATGTTGCATAAAGATGCTGCGAGATCGGTTTTGGACGGAATTATTAAGTGATGCCCCGACATGCGTTGGGATTGCTTCGTGTTGCATTTTTCAGTTTGCAAACTTCTGAAAAATGACACTCAGGGAATCAAGGGTTTGAAGTTAGGAAATAAACTGTGGAATGATATTTGAAACTGAAAAGGAGAAATGAAATTATGATGGCATTAAATAAACGATATGATCCTGAGAAATTACCTGTGTTGGAGGAGTTTTACTCTATTCAGGGTGAAGGCTTAAATACGGGAAAAGCATCATATTTTGTTCGAACCAGTGGTTGTGATTTGGGGTGTGTATGGTGTGATTCTAAGGAAACCTGGGATTGGGTTCCTGAGGAATGGACTTCTGTTGAAGCCATAGTCGAGCGAATTTTAAAATTAGGAGTGAAATCCGTTGTTGTAACAGGTGGTGAGCCACTTATTTATGATTTTAGTAAATTTACCGAAATCTGTCATCAACATGGAATTAAGCTACATCTTGAAACTAGTGGAGCACATGAGTTGAGCGGAGAATGGGATTGGATTTGTCTTTCCCCAAAGCCGCAAAAACAACCTTTTCCGATATTTTATGAACTTGCAAATGAGCTGAAAGTCATTATCTTTAATTTTTCGGATTTTGAATGGGCGGAAGAAGCTGCCAAAAAAGTAAATCCAAAATGTGAGCTTTTACTACAGCCAGAATGGTCAAAGTTTCCTGAATCAGGAAAATGGGTGGTGGATTACGTGAAAGCAAATCAACAATGGAGGATTTCAGTTCAAACGCATAAATTTTTACAAATACCATGAAAAAAGCGATTGTATTATTATCCATATTATTTGGTCTTGTTTTCAGTATAAACGCTCAGGACAAAGAGGAATATCATACTGATAGCCGCAAAGCCATCAGGTATTTTGAGCAGGCTTTGGAGCATATGCATTCCCGCCAAGATGATATGGCAATTGGTGCTGCTAAAGAGGCTACAATTGAAGATTCAGATTTTATTGAAGCTTACTTGCTTTTAGTCGAGCTGTATGAGTTTAATCGTCAATATGATGACATGCAAGCTGCTGCACAAAATATTGCTCGAATTGCTCCGAATGAGTATCCTGAGTATTTTTTAGTCTCAGCACGATTGTCATATCGAAAAGGGGAATGTTACCAGGCGCAGGAAGATTTGCTGAATTTTGCAGAGTATCATGACGATCCTGAATCGCATGAGTTTTATGAACATGTGAGGGATAGAGTGGAGTTCTCAATTCATGCTATTGAAAATCCGGTGCATTTTGATCCAGAAAATCTTGGGAAAAATGTAAATACACAGTATGATGATTATTGGCCATCTTTAACTGCCGATGAATCAACCTTAGTGACAACCATTTTAATTCCACGCACACGTGAAACCTACATTCCTGGTGGAGGAAATTATCATGAAGATTTGTATGAGACAATCAAAAGTGTGGATGGAGAATGGGTTGGCCGGCAAAATATGGGGAAAACATTAAATAGTGCTGAAAATGAAGGTGCACAGTGTATCTCTTCTGATGGTACGATGTGTGTTTTTACTGCTTGTAATCGTCGTGACGGTCAGGGTAGTTGTGATTTGTATTTGTCCGTACGAAGAGGCGACAAATGGCTGAAACCAATTAATCTTGGTCCCAAAGTTAATACCGGATATTGGGAAAGTAGCCCTAGTTTATCTGCTGACGGAAAATATTTATATTATGCGAGTTCAAATTCTGAAGGACTTGGTAGAACTGATATTTGGAGGGTTGAAATGAATGGTCAGCGTGTTGTCGGTGAACCGGAGTGGTTAAAAGGTGGCGTTAATACGGATACTGATGATTTATCTCCATTTATCCACCCCGATGGTAAAACATTGTATTTCGCTTCTCGCGGACATGTTGGGCTTGGTGATTACGATTTGTTTATGAGTCGTTTACAGAATGATGGGACATGGTCTGAGGCAAAAAATCTAGGGTATCCGATTAATACACATAAAGAGGAGCGGAGTTTAATTGTAAATGCATCTGGTGATTTGGCCATGTTTGCTTCTGAGCGCGAAGGTGGTAATGGAGGATTGGATATTTATGAATTTGAATTGTATGAAGAAGCCCGACCGAATGTTGTAACTTACGTTAAAGGACGAGTGTATGATGTGGAAACCAACGAATCGCTTGAAGCAGATTGCCGTTTGTATGAATTGTTGTCGGGAGAATTGATTGCGCAGCAAAAATCGGATGCCGATAATGGGAAATATCTGGTTTGTTTGCCGGAAGGTCATGAATATGCATTCAATGTAGAAAAGCAGGGATATCTGTTTTATTCTGAAAATTTTTCCTTAATGGAATTAGAATCTGATGCCGATGCTTACATTATGAACATTCCTTTGCATCCGATTAAAGAAGGGCAATCTGTCGTTCTTAAAAATATTTTCTTTGAATTTGATTCTTATGAATTGAAAAAATCCAGTGAAACAGAGTTGAAAAAATTGACTCAGTTTCTTATGTCAAATCCACATGTAAGTATTGAAATTGGAGGGCATACCGATAATGTTGGGTCAGCTACTTATAATGAGACGCTTTCTTTAAATCGCTCTAAATCGGTGTCTGAATATTTGATTGATAAAGGAATTGATAAAAATCGTCTGTCTTACAAAGGATATGGATTTAATGAACCGATTGCTGATAATGCAACAGATGAGGGACGCGCTTTAAATCGAAGAACAGAATTTAAAATTATAAAAATCGGATCGGGTACGGATTAATTGAATAAATCTTACTTCCCGTACTTTTATTGTGGTAAATATGAAGAAGAAGTCAGAAAAGTTAGGGATTGATTCGATTCCAAAGTTGTTATTTAATCTGTCCATGCCTTCAATTTTTGGAATGTTGGCAGTGACATTGTATCATGTTGCCGATACCATTTTTATTGGTCGTGGTGTAGGAACTATGGGAATTGCAGCGGTTTCTGTTGCTATGCCGTTTTTGATGACAATCACCATTTTTGGACAAGCCATTGGAATGGGAGGGGCTTCAATTATTTCACGGGCTTTGGGAGCCAACGATTTTGATAAAGCAAATTTAACCCTAAATAATTTGATTCACAGCATTTTTGTTGCAAACATTGTTGTCATTAGTTTGGCATTCGTGTTTTTAGAGCCGGTTTTGATTATTTTCGGTGGGAGTGAAGAGTACCTTGATTTAGCAATTGATTATACACAGATTGCATTAATCGGTAGCTTTTTTATGAATATCACTAGTGTGACAATGAATGCCGTGCGTGCTGAAGGAAATGCCCGATTTGCAATGATTGTCATGATTATTGGTGCTGTTCTTAATTTAATTGTTGATCCTATTTTTATATTTGTTTTTGAATGGGGTATGAAAGGTGCAGCCTTGGCAACAACATTAAGTCAGCTAACAGGTGCAGTGTTTGCAGTTTGGTATTTTACAACGCCACGATCTGTATTAAACATCCGCTTGAAAAAGCTTTTGTTAAAACCTAAATTGTATATTTTAAAAGAAAGTTTTGCGATTGGGTCTGCATCATTTGTGCGTCAAATGGCTTCAACACTGATTGTTATTTTGTTAAATCATAGTTTGCTGAAATATGGTGGACCTGTTTCGGTTGCTACTTTTGGTGTGATTTTTAGAATATTAATGTTTAATTTCATGCCATTATTTGGAATAAATCAGGGCTTTATGCCAATTGTCGGCTTTAACTATGGTGCCGGAAATTACGAAAGGGTACGACACGTATTACGTGCTGCAATCCGAGCTACCACAGTGTTTTCAGTTATTAGTTTTGGGATTTTCTTTGTGCTTTCCAGCCAAATGATTTTATTGTTTAGCGAAGATGCAGAACTTTTAAATTCAGGAAATCGTGCCTTGCGTATTATTGTTATTATGCTTCCAATTATTGGTTTTCAGATTGTAACTTCAGGGCTATTTCAAGCGTTGGGAAAAGTTTGGCCGTCAATTTTTCTTGCCATGTCCCGGCAGGTGTTGTTTTTAATTCCTTTTGTGACCTTATTGCCTTTAGCTTTTGGTCTTGATGGTATTTGGTACTCTTTTCCAGCTGCCGATTTCATGGCTGGTTTAGTCGCTCTGTATATGCTGCTTAAAGAGGTGAGACGCTTAAAACAATCTGAAAAAATGATTGTCCCAAATATTGAAAAAGCAAACATGCCACAATAGGCATTGCAGCATGTTTTAACAGGTACAGCTCGCAAGAGTTGCGAGCTTGGGAGTTATTCTTTGATTTCTTCTTTCTCTTCTGTAATTTTTATGTGTCCCCAGTTTTCTCCAGAACGTATGCGGTTGAGCTGAGTGTGGGTAATTCCAAACTCCTTAGCAATTAAATACAATTTATTTTTTCCGCGACTTAATTTCTTCTTTAAACGAATTACATCGGTTTCAGAAAGCTTTGAATTGCGCACCACGCCTTTTTTGTAATTTGGGTTTTTGCGATGATGCTCGTAAAGTTCTTCTTGTGTTACCCATCGTAAATTTTTGTAATGATTGTTGTCTTTCACAAAATCTAAATGAATTACAAATTGATGGCGTTCGGTTGGTCTGTGGTTAAACGCTTCTGCAACAAGTTTGTGAATTGTTTTTGTGATGGTTTTTTTGTTTTCAGCTTCTGCTTTAAATGCAAATACTTTGTAGCCTTTAATGTACGAAGATTTCAGCAGGCGCCATTCACCTTTATCAGCGATGTAACGACGGATTTTCCCATAATTTGAAATTTCGTACTTCTCGGTTTTGTCAATGCCATCAAAATCAATGGGCATCCACTGCTCATTCCAGAATGATGATTCGAGGTTCGTTTTTTCCATGTTTTCGGTCTTAAGTTAATGTTTTTTATATTGCTTTGTTCGTTCGATGCTATATTTTTAATTTTTCAACCTTAATTCTTGTTTTCGTTTTAGGAACCGGATCGTAACCCGATGTCCCCCATGGATGACATTTTGATAATCGTTTTACCGATAACCAAAGTCCTTTAACTGGACCATGTTTTTGCAATGCTTCTATTGCATAACTTGAGCACGTTGGCACATGACGACACGAACTTGGTGTCCATGGTGAAATAACCAATTTATAAAACTTCACAATAGCTATTAAGGCTAATGTAATAACTCGTTTTATTAGGCTCAATATTTTATTCATTATACTTTTACGTTAACAGATTGTTAAAGGTTTCGCGAAAGTAGTTTTTTTTTGAAATAATATTAATCTGGTGTCACAAGAATAAAACCACTTGAATGTACATTGTTAATTTGCAGACGTGGGTCTTTCTTCAAGTACTTGCGTAATTTCGTGATGTAAACGTCCATGCTTCTTGCATTGAAATAGTTATCGTCTCCCCAGATGCTGCGTAATGCTTCATTTCTGTCCATTACATTGTTTCTGTTTATGTATAAAAGCTTCAATAATTCACCTTCGCGTGGACTTAGTTTTTGTGATTCATCTTCAAATTTTAATTGTCGGAGTTTTGTGTGATATTCTAGGGTTCCAATTTTCACAATGTCCTGTACACTTCCGTCTTTAAAACGTTCGCTGCGTTTTAAAATGGCTTTGATTTTCATCATCAACACATCAGAATCGAATGGTTTTGTGACGTAATCATCTGCACCGACATTAAATCCTTTAAGGACATCTTCTTTTAATGATTTTGCTGTCAGAAAAATTAAAGGAATCCCCTGTTCAATTTCACGAATTTCTTTTCCGATGGTAAATCCGTCAACATTTGGTAACATGACATCACAAACCACCAAGTCAAATTTGTCTTTTTTAAATGTTGGAATTGCATCTTTTCCATCAGCAACATGTGTCACTTCATAGTCATTAATTTCCAAATATGATTTTAAGACAAGCCCAAAATTCATGTCATCTTCAACTAAAAATATTTTTTGTTTCATAGTACTAGGTTTTTAAGAGTTTTATGGTAAATGTGCTTCCTTTTCCGAGTGTCGATTTAACGTCCACCAGCCCCTTATGTGCACTCACAATTTCTTTCACATAATGTAAGCCTAGCCCAAATCCTTTCACGTTATGAATATTGATATTACTTGCCCTGTAAAATTTCTCGAAAACTTTTGTTAGGGTCGCTTGGTCCATTCCAATACCTTTATCTTTTATGGCAATGTATATCCATTGGTTTTTATTGTATGTTTGAATGTGAATAACAGGTTCTGATTCAGAGTATTTAATGGCGTTGTCAATCAGATTGCTGACCACATTCATCATATGCTCTTTATCAATTAGGTATTGCGTTTGTTCTGCATTAAAATCTGTTGTTATTTTTCCGTTTCGTTGATTTATCGATAAATCAAAAGTTTTCACTACCTCTTCAAGCATGGCGTGAATGTCATGATTTTGAAGTTTTAGTTTGATTTCTCCTTTATTTAATGATGAAATCTCTAATACCTTTTCTACTTGGTTATTAAGTCTGATTGTTTCTTGTGAAATAATGCTAATAAATTGCTCTCGCATTTTTTGATTTGAAAGGATTTTATCGTTTTTTAGAGAATCTCCGGCAAGTCGAATAGTTGCAATAGGTGTCTTGAATTCATGTGTCATGTTACTGATGAAATCTGTTTTCATTTCACTGAGTCGTTTTTGCCTCAAAATAATGTAGGTTGAAATGAAAAACGTAATCAAAATAATCAGTACAAAAATAATAGATAAAGAGATTTGCATGGATAAACTATCCATTAAAAACGCATTGCGCTCGGGTAATTTTATGTAAAGTAGCTCGGGATAATTGAAAATTGTTCGTGGGCGTAGATTAATTTTGTAGGCGTCTGATAAATCATATTTTGAGAAATTTGTACTTCGTAAACTGGGGTGAATGTTTTTATTTTGGATGATGGCATATTCAAAAGGTTGGTTTATTCCTTGGTTTTTTAGTTCTTCAGATAAAATTGTGCGAATAGAATGATTTGTGTATAGTCTTGATAGGGGCTGTTTGCTCAGATGAATTTCATGTTCCATTTTACTTAGAATCTGATATAATTCAGATTGTTGTTTTGTCATGAATTCATCAAAAAATTGTTCAATATTATTAATGTCAGCATCGCTACCCGGAATAACATCTCTGTTATGTGTTGGATAATTTGATGTCTGATTCCTCATCTGAAACTCGATGTTAAGGCGACTCCCATCCGGATAATTTAATGATAACATAGTTGGATCAATGGGCATGATACTGTCAGAAGGACATGCTGTAAGCCGATCATATATAAACATGACGGATTGTCGTGATTTTAAACGTTCAGTCGTGTTTTGTAAGGCCTGATAAATATGTTGATTGTATATTTCTTGTTTTTCTTCGTACGAAATTCTGATAAACGAATATTGCAATGCAATTAATCCGACAATTACAATTGCCATAAAATAGATTAATCCGCTGACTGCTCGTTTTTTCATGTTTCTAATTTTTCATCTTTCTCAAAGATACACTTAAGTTGCATTGAAAGACATAGCTTAACATTTTTTTTAAATTCATTTAAGCTCACTTTAACAAATAAAAGTCAACATTTTACGTTATTATATAAAATAGATTGAATTTTACATTATGCAATAATTGAAGCAGTTAAATTAGTTTATTTTTTTAATGTAGAAAAATAAAAGGTTAAAAGAATATTTGGCACATGATTTGTAAATAGTTAGAAAGCTTACTCTTACCTTTATACACAACCCATAGCCCCTATCCCCTGGGGGCTTTTTTTATTTTATTACGCTGGTTTTTTCTTTCTTATTTGATGTTTAATCGGGATTATGATTTTTTGTAAACCTTAAAAAACTCGGTTTCAAAAAGTAAATTACATTCACTTGTGATGTAATGAAAATAGTAGTATTTCCAATATTTTAGTTCGGTGAAGCCTTCATGCATTGTTTTTGTATTAATCTTTTGAATTGCAAAAATCACTCCTTCGTCAATTTTCCATTGAATTGATTTATTAAAAGGCTCATTTGGATTTAGTGGCTTTGCGAGTTCTTGTAGTGGCATTTCGCCGGTTTGAGCCCAGTCTAAAGGAAGTGGATTGGTTAAGCGATATATGGGATAAATAATTGCATTATCAGGAATGAAAACAAAGCTTTCATTCCTTGTTTGAAAAATTTGAATGAGTGAATCAATTTCACTAAAATAAGAAAAAGTATTTTCATTTGTTGTAATGTTTCCGTAAGCGGGATTAATTTTGGAAAGATTATGTGTGTGTTGTGATTTTCCTAAATCACGATAGTTTACCTCGAATTGACTTTTTATCGTAATGATTGTGATTATTAGAGAAATCGCAGGCAATGCAATGCGTAACCAATTTTGTTTTAATAATAACGCATCTTGATGTTTTTTAAGATACAACCAGATAATTGCAATTGTTAAAATTCCAAATGCGAAAACTGGTGTATTGCAGCCATAACTAATTGCTGTTACCCATGCAACGAATAAGGCAGCCCAAGCCGGCATGCAATTTCGTAATTTATTTTCCTGAATGGAAATATGAAGTAAGAGCATGTCAAGTAAAATCCAAAAAGCAAGAAAGGGTAAGAGGTAATTCTCGCTATAATTTCCGGCAAAATATGTAATCGATCGATAAAAGAAATATAGAATCAATCCTGTTTCCAGAATAAAGACCATGCGCATGGCTGGCAATGTAGCAAAAAATGCACTGACTTTATGCGATAATGTTCTCGCAATGCCGCCGAATAAAGCAATGGCAATGATACTAAGATTTACCCAACGTATTTCGCTGGATTTAAAGCGCAGCCAAAATGTATTTATTGCTGTGTCGTAAAAGTCGGTGCGACCAGACATTTGGGTTATAAATGCTTTGCCGGCATCGTTTGCTGCAATCATTATTGCATAAGCCAAAAATGGAATTAAGCCGATTAAAAGTGCGATGATTGCAGTTTTGTATTTTTTGCTATGGTAAATTCGCCAAGCTATCCAAATTATTCCAAAAATAAAGAAGAGGAAAAAAGTTTGTCTCGATAAAGCAGCCATGCTGAATGCAAAAATTCCGAATGACAGCATTAGCCACGATCGCCTGATATGAAATGCTCTTTCGCTAAAATATAACCCCAAGGATGTCCAGAAAATGGCATCAATGGTTGTCCAACTGAATAAATTGAAGTTGTACGTGCCAAACATCCAGGCAATTAAGAGTATGCTGAGTTGGTAGGAAATGGGGATTTCATGTTTGAAATTTGATTTAAGACGAAAAAACTGTACCCATGAAAAGGCAATAATAAAGAACTGAAATAGTACAAAATAGCGGGCGGTAATTTCCAAAGGAGTGGGAAATAAAAAATGAATGGTATGTAGTAATCCGGAGCCTACCGGACGAATTGAAATGAAATCGATGTGCGGAATTTCTCCTTGGATAATTCGCCACGATTGAGCCAATACAACACCGTCATCTGTTGGGTTTAGCCCTTCGCTTCCGGCATAATTTAAGGCAATCAATATCCCAGTTAGCACAATGAAAATCAGCCATGCCCAAGGGCTGAATCGTTTGTGTATTGCCGGTCTTTGTCGCCTATTTTTTTTCATGGTATTCTGTCTCTGTATTGACATTCCAAATATTGGTTTTGTCTGTTCGTTTTTTTACAATGTTATCAACGGCTGTCATCGCTGAAAGCATACTATGATCCTGATTATTGTATTTGTGCATTCCGTTTCTTCCAATTAAAAATAAATTCGGAAACTTGTCGGTATATTCGCGAATCAAATGAATTTGATCGTAACTGCCGAAATAGGCAGGGTATGCTTTCGGAACGCGATGCATCACTGCATCCTGTACGTCAGATTTATTAATGATTTTAATTTTCTCTAATTCCGATTTTGCTATCTCAATAATGGCATCATCGGATTGATTCCAAAAATCATCATCTTCATAGCAGAAATACTCAAGTCCAAGCCAATATTTTGTTTGGTCTTTTACCAAATAAGGTGACCAATTATTAAAGATTTGCAAGCGGCCGAGCATTACATCGTTTTCTTGGATATAAATCCAATTGTCCTTAATTCTGCTGTCGTTTTTGTCAATTAATAGTTTGTCCACAAGCAATCCTACCGTAATAAAATCACGATAGATCAAATTTTCTGCAATCGTTTTTATTGGTTTTTTAGATTTCATACCCTGAATTAAATCAACGATGGGCATGCTTGAAAAGATATAGTCTGCTTGCATTGTTATATTTTCATCGGTTTCGTTATTTTTTACGATAACTCCGGTAATAAAGTTGTCTTTATGCAAAATTTCTGTCACTTTGTGTTGCATTAATATTTCGCCTCCCTTTTGCAGGATTTCTTCAGCAACTATTTCCCACATTTGACCGGGACCGAGTTTTGGATATAAAAATCGGCGAATTAAACTGGTTTCTGTTGCTTTTTGATGAATGTCTTTTTTGCTTTTAAGTCTTTGTGAAATTGCGTCTTTAATCGCTTTGCTGACAGACAATCCTTTGATGCGTTGTCCTCCCCATTCTGGGGAAATTTCCGTACACGGAACACCCCAAACTTTTTCTGTGTAATCTTTAAAGAAGGTGAGGTAGAGTTTTTTTCCGAAACGATTAATGAAAAAATCTTCCAGATTATTTTCTTGTCTAATTGGGAAAAATCGGGCTTTAAAATATGATAATCCCAAGGCAAGACTTCGAAAAAAACCGAGGGTGCGAATTGTATTCCACGTTAGGCTAATCGGATAGTTGAAAAAATTCCTGCGGTGATATATGCGAGATAACCGATTTCGCAATAACATCACTTTATTATGGGTTTCAGGATTGCGAATTTCTTGTCCTTCATCTGAAAATTGGGGGGGCATTTTATTCATCCACCACTGCATGACTTTGTCAGATTTTGAAAAAAAACGATGTCCACCAAAGTCCATGCGATTCCCGTTATGTTGTACTGTTTTGGAGATTCCACCGACATATATATCTGCCTCAATCACAATTGGTTTAATTTTTGTGTGCGCAAGTAGCTGCTCTGCTGCTGTGAGGCCGGCAGGACCGGCTCCAATTATGACTGCGATTTTATTATTCATTTTACAAAATTAAAAAACTCCTGATAATTGTTTACTTTTATGGCAAAATAAAGCAAAGAATTGTGAGAAATATTTCAGAAGCAGACAAAAAACTCCGAGACAATGTAATGTTAGGAAAACGAATTTTAGCAGAAGAAGCTGTTCGTTTGTTTAATTTCCCCTTGTCAGAATTGGCATTGATGGCAGATTTTCGAAAGCGGAAGGTTTCCGGTGATGCCGTATATTATAATCGTAATATTCACATTGAACCTACAAATTTGTGCGTTAATCACTGCTTGTTTTGTTCCTACCGTGCCCAGAAAGGCGATGCACATGCTTGGGAATACACTCATGACGAAATGGAATCTTTAGCAAAAAATGGAATTCGTCGCGGAATTACTGAAATTCATGTTGTTGGTGGTGTACATCCCGATTGGGATATTGAGTATTATATGGAAATTTTGCGACGCATTCGTAAATTATCTAAGAAAGTGCATATTAAAGCTTTTACTGCTGAGGAAATTGTGCAAATGTCAAAAAATGCTGGGTTGAGTGTTGAAAAAGGATTACAGCAACTCATTCATGCAGGTTTAAATTCTATTCCCGGCGGGGGTGCAGAGATATTTGATACCAGAATCCGAAAAAAAATCTGCCCAGATAAAATTGATGCTGAAACCTGGTTGTCTGTGCATAAAGCGGTGCATAATGCCGGATTAAGTTCAAATTGTACAATGCTTTACGGACAGATGGAAACGCTAGAAAATCGGATTTCGCATATGTTAGCTTTACGCGATTTGCAAGATAAAACTGGTGGATTCAATGCTTTTATTCCTTTGAAATTTAAAGCCGGAAATAATAAATTGTCATATTTGGGAGAAACTCCAGTAAGTGATGACATGAGAAACTATGCGGTAAGCCGGATATTTCTTGATAATATCCCGCATCTTAAAGCGTATTGGCCAATGATTGGGAAAGATAATGCAAGTGTAAGCTTGGGCTTTGGAGTAGATGATTTTGACGGAACCATTGATGACAGCACAAAGATTTATTCTCTTGCAGGTTCTGATGAGCAAAACCCTGGAATGCAGATTCAAGAAATTGAGCAAATTGCACGCATTGCAGGATTTCAAGCGGTAGAGCGCGATTCGCTTTATCGAGTGCTTTAGACAAACAAGCACCAAGTACCAAGTACCAAGCATTAAGTACCAAAAAACAAAAAACAAACAAGCACCAAATCTCAAACTCCAAACGGTTGCATTGTGTAAAACTGCTGGCTGTGATTGATTTTCTTCGCATCTACGCCTCTACACAATTACGCCCCATCGATTTTTTCATCGCTTCTACGCTTCCGAAAGCTATCGGGACTCACTCTCGTTTTTTTCATCGCCACCCGAAAGCTTTCGGGGCTCACGCTCGTTTTTCTTTTTCATCGCCTGCTCGTTTTTTTATGACAACCCAATTTATTTCAACCCTTCCCGTTCTAAAAGTGCATCAATTTTTGGCTCACGTCCTTTAAATGCAATATATGAATCCATTTCTTTTCTACTTCCGCCTCGCGCCAAAATTTCATCACGGAAACGTGCTGCAGTTGCTTTGTTGAAAATTCCCTCGGTTTTAAAACTTGCAAAGGCATCAGCATCTAAAACTTCTGCCCATTTATATCCGTAGTATCCGGCAGCATACCCGCCAGCAAAAATATGTGCGAATGTTGGGCTGGTAGCGGCGCCATCAATTTGTGGAAGGATGGCTGTTTTCGCCATAATCTCATGTTCAAATTGAATGACATTTCCATCAAAAGCTTCGGTTAAACTATGCCATGCCATATCTGTCATTCCGAGGCTTAATTGCCGAGTAGAGGCAAATCCTGCATGATATTTACCTGACTCAATAATACGGTTTATCATTGAATCTGGCATGCTTTCTCCGGTTTTGTAATGAATTGCGACATCCTTTAACCATGTCTTTTCGTAAGCAAAGTTTTCCATTAATTGCGATGGTAGCTCGACAAAATCTCGTGCAACTGATGTTCCTGATTGCGCTTTGTATTCTACTTGGCTTAGCATACCATGCAATCCGTGACCGAATTCATGTAGAAAGGTTGTTACTTCATCAAAACTTAATAAGCTGGGTTTATTTTCTGTCGGTTTTGAGAAATTGCATACAATGGTAATATGTGGACGATGGTCGCCTGTTTCATCGCGATATTGTGAGCGGAAACCTGTCATCCATGCACCGCTTTGTTTGCTTGCACGCGGAAAGAAATCCAAATACAACAATCCGAGAAATTCACTAGATTGATTCGTGACTTCATATGTTTTTACATCTTTATGATAGATTGGAATGTCAGTGCGTTGATTGAATTGAATATCATAAAGTTGTGTTGCGAGTCCTAATACTGACTCCTCTACATTTTCTAATTTGAAATAGGGCTTTGTCATGGAGTCATTAATTTTATACAGCGCGTTTTTTTGCATTTCTGAATAATATGACCAATCCCAAGGCATTAAATCAAAATCTGCCCCATCTGCTTTTGCAAATTTTTGAAGTTGCGCTTTTTCTTCTTTCGCTTTTGGCATAGACGCTTCAGCAAGCGATGATAGAAATTCATTGACATTCTTTGCCGATTCTGCCATCCGTTCTGTCAGGACATAATCTGCATAGGAATCGTATCCGAATAAATTTGCCAGTTCAATCCGCAGTTTTACAATTTCCTTGATGTATTCTGTGTTGTCGAGTTCATCACCTTTGCTGCATTGCGTAGTTCTTGCGGTATAAAGCTTGCGGCGTAAAGCTCGATTTTCGGCATATTGCATAAACGGGCCGTAACTCGTATAATGTAAGGTGAAAATCCATCCGTCAAGTTCGCGTTGAGCTGCTTCTTCAGCTGCTGCATCTAACACAAATTCTGGTAAGCCGCCGAGTTTTACTTTGTCAGTAATATGCAGTTGATATTTGTTTATTTCTTTCAGTGCATTTTCGTCGAACTGTAAGTTTAGTGTTCCGAGTTTTGTACTGATTTCTCGAAATATTTCTCTGTCTTTGCCTTTCAATAAGGCACCATTCCTTACAAAACTGCGATAAGTATCATCCAATAGTAATGTTTGGTCGGGTTTGATATCTAAATCGTTTTTTTCGTCATATACCGCTTTTACGCGAGCAAACAATGCTTCGTTTAGCATAATATCGTTAGAGTACTCGGTAAGTAAAGGGGATATTTCTTGCGCAATTCCTTGCATTTCATCATCCGACTCAGCAGATAGCAAGTTAAAGAAAATAGCGCTGATAAGCTCCAATTGTGCTCCGGAGCGATCCAATGCAACTATGGTGTTTTCAAAATCAGCAGGGGCATTTTGACTGACAATTGCGTCAATTTCTGCTTTTCCGATTTTAATGGCTTCTTTAATTGCCGGGACATAATAGTCATTGTTAATTTTATCGAAAGGAATGCTTTCAAACGGAGTATCAAATTGTGACATGAGTAAAGGATTTGTTTTTTGTTTCATACTGTGTTAACATGAATTTGTTGTAATTATTAAAATTAGTAAATAATCTTGTTATACTTACATATTTTATCAGATATTGTTTAAAAATAATCCTGCAATTTTACATAAAAGTTTTTTGGTTTCGTTTCCAAAAATAATTATTCCAGAAGTGTCCAGAATATTTTAACAGTTTTTTTTGCGAGGTTTTTTTGTTCTTCTGTAGTTTTGTTCTACCAAGCCCAAATATCCAAAATTCCGGTATAATTTGAAAACCTGCTGCAAATTGCATGATTTTTGCTATCTTTCGAAAAGAAAGAAACAAGCAAACTCGTTTATAAATGCTTACACACGGGTAGTAATGATTGATTATTAGATATTTGTAGGTGGAGGTGTGGTTATATACGAGTTACCTTGCATTAAAAAAAACGAACCCCGAATGGTAAAATCGAAGCGAAATAAGAAAAATTGCCGATCCAGAAACAGCACATTTGGCAAACCCTGCCCATAGGCTGAGGCTTCGTTTGCCAAAAGAACTGTTTTTTTCGACACTCATTCTGGTACTAATCATCTGATTGATAATTGTGAAATTAATATTAATCATATGTTGAAATTTTTTGAAAAATTTTATTATTTTACTTAAAATAAGTTGTAAGTTGCACGCATTATGCTTTTAAATATAAAAGCGTTAGCTTATTCTTAAGCTACAGTTTCACGCTTTTTCTAAACTAATTTTAACTGTCTTTGGAACTGAGACAAACAAAAATTTATGGTTCTACTACCATTTTAATGGGTAAAGATTTAA